>JAHEKK010000018.1 GCA_024638395.1 Gemmatimonadota bacterium
CCCGGTCCACGCCGTAGCAGAAGCCGAAGTCCTTCGCCAGGCGGACGGTCACGTCCCCGAACCGGTCGGTATACCCCCTCGACCGGATGCGCTCGACGATGGCGGACTGGTACTCCGAATCGATCAACGGACGGACTTCGGCCTTCAAGCCGAATCCCTTCCGGAAATAGGTCTGCTCCATGGCCTGCTCCAGCGACGCTGCGTGGTCGGTTCGTTCACGGGATCCCCGATTCACCTTGGCGTCGGCCGTGATTCGTGGCCGCGTCCACGGTCGTCCGGTCCCTCCCCCAGCTGTCGGTTCTGCTCGGGGCAAATAAGATACACGGTGCGGGCCGTGGATGTGGGATTGCGGATCGACCCGTGGGGTCCCGGGTAGGAGGGAGTTCACCACCCGGCCGGATTCGGTTCCCGCCGCCCCTCAGGCTTTTCGACCGGCCGAATCCCCACACTTTCTACGGAGTGCCCCGTTGGGCCGACTGTTTCTCCTCTTCATCACCCTGCCCTTGCTGGAGCTCTTGCTCCTTCTCCAGATCGGGGCGCGAATCGGGGCCTGGCCCACGGTGGCGCTGGTGGTGGCGACGGGCATTCTCGGCGCGACGCTGGCCAGGAGTCAGGGGCTCCGGGTGGTTTCGGCCGTTCAACGCAGACTGGCGTCGGGTGAAGTCCCCGGTAGCGAACTCATGGACGGACTGGCGGTCCTCGTAGGGGGCGCGTTTCTCCTCACCCCCGGGATTCTCACGGATCTCCTGGGCTTCAGTCTGCTGCTCCCCTTCACCCGAAATGCCATAAAGCGCCGGATTGAAGCCCGCCTTGTCGAAGGGCTCCGAGAAGGCACCGTTCGGGTACAGGTCCTGAATCCCGACGGGGAGCTGGTCGAGGGCGTGGCAGAGGTCGGCCAATGGCGCGAAGAAGGGGACCAGCTCGGCGCCAGGTGACGTTCCCGCCGGCTTCATTACGTTTCCCTGTCCCCTGAACCGTCCCCGCGGCCCGGCACTGCTGCATGAGTCAAGACATCGCCTTCCTGGAACGGCTTCTCGATGCTGCAGCACCCTCCGGGTTCGAGGAACGCGCAGCCGGGGTCTGGCGGGAAGAGGCAGCTCGTTTCGCGACGGTGTGGTCCGATGTCGTCGGCAACAGCTATGCGTCGGTAGGCAAGGATCGGCGGCCCCTTGTCCTCATGGCCGGCCACGTCGACGAGATCGGGCTGCAGGTTACCCACCTGGATGAAAAGGGACTCCTCTACTTCGGTACGGTGGGTGGTTGGGACCCCCAGGTCCTCGTAGGGCAACGGGTACGCCTGATGACGCGACAGGGGGACGTCAGAGGCGTCGTGGGCCGCAAGGCGATCCACCTCATCGATCCGAAGGACCGGGACAAGGTGGCAAAGGTGAAGGAGCTGTGGATCGACGTGGGCGCGTCGACCCGTGAGGAGCTCGGGGAGCTGGGCATTCGGGTCGGGGACCCGGCTGTGCTCGAACAGCCTGCCTTGCGTCTGTCCGGCGGGCGTCTGGCGAGTCGCGCCATCGACAACCGCGTGGGGGCCTTCGTCGTGCTGGAGGCCCTCCGCATACTGGCGGATGACGTCCCCTCCGCCGGCGCGGTGGCCGTCGCGACCACTCAGGAGGAGATCGGGTTCTCCGGCGGCGGCGCCCGTAGCTCGGCTTTTTCCGCCGCGCCCGACGTGGCCCTGGTCGTGGACGTGACCCACGCCACCGACGTCCCCGACGTGGACAAGAAGGAAGTGGGCGAGCACAGCCTGGGCGGCGGTCCCGTGCTCACGCGGGGATCCGTGACCCACCCGGCGGTCTTCGAGAGGCTCGCCCAAGTGGCCGAGGCCGAGGAGATTCCCTACACGGTGCAGGCCGCGCCGCTGCGGACGAGCACCGATGCGGACGCGATCCACCTGGTACGGGGCGGAATTCCCACGGCTCTGGTTTCCATTCCGAACCGCTACATGCACTCGCCGAGCGAGGTGGTGGCCATTTCCGACCTCTTCCACGCCGCTCGTCTGCTCGCGGCCTTCGTGGGTAGCCTGGGCGAGGATGAGGACTTCCTCCGGGCCTGATTTCCCTCGTCCTCCGGCTTTCCTATATTAGCCGACTCTCCAGCGACCAGACGTCCGGGGCGGGCTGCCGGATGCGGGACACGGCTCGCCGGTGGCCGGAATCCAGTTCATTACAGGACACACTCGGGAATCCCATGATCGAAGCAGGTACAGTAGTCAAGGAACTTCAGGAGATGCGAGACGAGGGGCACCTCTCTGACGCCCTCCTGCGCCACGCCGTGCGCAGCGTCAAAGGCGCCGACAAGCGATACGACTGGGTGGGTGTGTACATGCTGGGTGAGGGCGGCGACGAACTCTGGCTCCACAACTACATGGGGCAGGGGACCGAGCATGCCAAGATTCCGGTGGGGACAGGGATCTGCGGGACGGCGGTGGCCGAAGCCCAGAACCAGAACGTGCCCGACGTCACCGCCGTCAGCAACTACCTGGCGTGCGACCCCAAAGTGAAGTCGGAGCTGGTGGTGTTGATTCGGGCGGGAGACGAAATCTTCGGCCAGCTCGATATCGACTCGCGAAACGCCGCCGCCTTCACCGACGACGACGAAGCCGCCCTCGTCTCGATCGCAGACAAGCTGGCCGAGCAGATCGCCCACGAGCGTCGCTGATCCGGAGCGGTCCGGCCTGGGTGTCCGGATCCTGACGGCTCCCAATGCCGGAGCCTTCACACTGGATGGGACGCGTACGTATGTGGTGGGAAAGCGGCGGGTCGTCATCATCGATCCGGGCCCGCTCATCCACGAGCATCTGGATGCGGTCGCTCTTGCCGTCGAAGAAGCCGAGGTCGTGTCCCTGCTGCTCACCCATGCCCACGGGGACCACGCGGCAGGCGCCGGCCCCCTCGCAGCCCGTCTGGGGCTCGAAGTCATGGGTCCCGGCGGCACCCGGGACGTGGAGGAGGGGACGGTGTTCGAGACGGACGTGGGCGAGTTGATTGCCCTATCGATGCCCGGTCACTCCGAAGAGCACTACTGCTACGGGCTGGGCGCGGCCGACGCGGTGTTCGTTGGAGACCTCCTTCTGGGAGAGGGGGATACGACGTGGGTCGGGGAATACCCGGGAGGCGTCGCCGACTACCTGACGTCTCTGGATCGATTGGAAGCCCTCGACCCCCGCGTAATCTATCCGGGTCATGGCCCCCCGCTCACCGAACCCGTCGATGCGATTCGCAGATTTCGAAGGCATCGTCAGTCCCGCATCGATCAGGTCCGGAACGTCATCTCCGCAAAGGCCGACGCTTCCATCGACGAGGTTTTGGGTGCCGTGTACCCCGACCTCCCCGACTCTCTTCACGCTGCCGCCCGGAGGTCTATTGAGGTCATTCTGGACCACCTCAGCCACCGAAGGTAGGGGCGGTACGCCGCGGGGACCGGGTCGGCCTCGGCCAAGCCGGGGCGGCTGTCGGGGACCCTTCCGGTGGCGACGAAACCCCATCTGCGCCACACTGGTGCAGACCTTCCCTGGACTCGAGACATGATTCCCGACGCCCTCCATCGCGACCTCACGACAGCCTGCGGGCCCGACGCCGTGATCGTGGACGAGGACCGTCTGCTGGTCTACGAGTCCGATGGGCTGACGGCCCACCGGCACCGTCCCGCCGCCGTGGTGCTGCCCCGCACGACGGAAGAGGTTCAGGCGGTGGTCCGGGCGATCTCCCGTGCCGGGCTTCCCATCGTCCCCCGAGGAGCTGGGACCGGGCTCTCCGGGGGAGCCGTTGCCGTCCGGGGCGGGGTCATCGTGGGGACCGCACGAATGAACCGGATTCTCGTGTTGGACGCGGTCAACCGTCGGGCTCTGCTGCAGCCGGGCGTGATCAATGCCCACCTCTCGGAGGCCGCACGTCCCCATGGCCTCTACTACGCCCCGGACCCCTCCTCTCAGACCACCTGCACCATAGGCGGGAATGTGGCGGAGAACTCAGGGGGTCCCCATTGCCTCAAGTACGGCGTGACGTCCCGATACGTCCGAGGCCTGTCCGTGGTCCTTTCCGATGGCTCCGTGGTATCACTGGGCGGGATGGGGCGTGAGCAGGATGGGTACGATCTGCTGGGGCTCTTCGTGGGTTCGGAGGGCTGTTTCGGAATCGCCACCGAAGTGGAGGTGGAGCTCCTTCCGATCCCCGAAACCGTTCGGACCCTGCTGGCGATCTTCGACGAGCTCGAGAGTGCTGGGCAGGCGGTGTCCGACATCATCGGGGCCGGGCTCCTACCGGCCGCCATGGAGATCATCGACGGCGAGACGATTCGCGCCGTCGAGGACTCGGTCTTCGCCGCCGGCTACCCGACCGATGCCGAGGCTGCCCTCGTAATCGAGTTCGACGGCCCGGAGGCAGGGATCGACGATGACGCTCGGCGAGCCGCATCGCTTTGCGAGGAGACCGGTGCCCGGGAGGTTCGTCTGGCACGGGACGAAGAGGAACGGCTGGCCCTCTGGAAGGGGCGCAAGAAGGCCTTCGGGGCCATGGGTAGGATTGCCCCGGACCTCCTCGTCCAGGACGCCACGGTTCCCCGAACGGCGCTTCCCCGGATCCTCGCCGGCATCCAGACCATCGGTCGGCGCTACGGACTCACGGTCGCGAACGTGTTTCACGCAGGCGACGGAAATCTTCATCCCAACATCCTCTTCGACCGTCGCGATGCCGAGGAGCTGGCTCGCGTCGAGCGAGCCTCCAAAGAGATCATGGAGCTGTGCGTGGAGGCCGGTGGCACCATTACCGGCGAGCACGGGGTGGGTCTCGACAAGAGGGACTACATGCCGTTGGTCTACGGTCCCGACGAGCTGGATGCCCTCTGGGGTGTTCGTCGATCCTTCGACCCCGACGGCCTCATGAATCCGGGGAAGGTGCTTCCCGACGTCTCCACCGCGGGGACGACATGACGGGCCCTTCGACCCTTCCCCACGTGCTGACAGGACAGGAGGCCAGTGACTGGCTCGGAGGCTTCCCGGCCAGGGAAGTGCACTTTCCCGGCGGTCCCGAGGAGTTGGCCGAACTGGTTGGAGCTGCCCGGGCCGACGGGCGGCGCCTTGCCCCGGCGGGGGCCGGAACCTGGCTGGACGGTGGTGGATGGGGTCGTCCGGCAGACGCCGTGGTCTCGATGAGACGGATGGACACCACGGTCCACTATGAGCCGGCCGACCTGACGCTCACGGTGGGTGCGGGCATGGAGTGGTCTGCCCTCTCGACAGCCCTTGATGCTGAAGGCCAGTGGCTTCCGCTGGATCCTCCGGGGGTGACTTCTGCGACCGTAGGCGGCGTCGTTGCGGCCGGGATGTCCGGGTCGCTTCGGACCCTGTACGGGGCCGTGCGGGACAATGTCCTGGGGATCGAGGGCGTCACCGGCGAAGGCCGAGTTCTCCGGTTCGGGGGTCGCGTGGTGAAGAACGTCGCCGGATACGATCTGGTCCGGCTGTTGACGGGAAGCCGGGGGAGCCTGGTGGCCATGACGGCTGTTTCCCTGAGGCTCTACCCCAGGCCGGCCACGGATCGGACCCTCCTGTTCAGCGGGGGCGTTCCCGAGGTCTTGCGAGGGGGAGCGGCCGTAGCCCGCCTTCCAGTCATGGCGGCTGCCGTCGACGTCGATCTCGGAGACCCGGCGGAGCTGATCGTTCGACTGGTGGGAAGTGAAGTCGAGGTCTCGGCGGCGGCAGCGGCAGTCCGGGCGGCGCCGGTGACCGGCTCGCTTCTTGAGAGCGATCCCGTGGAAGGCGGAGAGAGCCGGGCGCTGCATTTGCGTCGCACCGCCTGGGAGGATGGCGTGCCCTGGGTCGTCCGTTGCTCGGCGCTGCCGGAGCACCTGGAGACCACCGTCCAGGTGGCCCGTCGCATCGCCGATGCCTGGCACGGAGACGTGACGGCCCACGTGCAGCAGGGGGTCGTGAGAGTGAAGGCCGGAGGGACGCTCCCGGCGGACGCGGCCCAGGATACGGGGAAGCTCGTCCTCGAGGCCAGGGCGCGCATGGAGGCCATGGAAGGTCGTCTGGTCGTTGCGAGCGCCCCGTCGGAGGCCTCCCTGGCTCGGAGCGGCGCGGTCTCGCCCGTCGTGAAGCAGGTTCAGTCCCGCCTCAAGCGTCTGTTCGATCCCGACGGCGTGCTCGCCCCCGAGGCACCAAGCTCATGAGCGGGCTCCACGGTACCCGGGCCGGGGTCACCTCCGCGCCTCCAAGCGGTGTCTTGGCCCAGGCGGTGGCAGCCCAGGAGGACCGGCTGTCCAACTGCGTCCACTGCGGGTTCTGCCTCCCTGTCTGCCCGACCTACGTGCGTTTGGGAGATGAGGCGGACTCTCCCCGCGGGCGCCTCTATCTCATGGGGGCCGTGAGCGAAGGGCGTATTGCCGCGAGTTCCGATGCCTTCCAGGTGCACATTGACCGGTGCCTCGGCTGCCGAGCCTGTGAGCCGGTGTGTCCCTCGGGGGTGGAGTACGGGACTCTCCTGGAGGCGGCTCGGGAGGTCGCCGGCCAAGCCAGGGCATCCTCCGCGCTGACAAGGGCCCTTCTTTGGGCCATGGCCCGACGGTGGGTGAGGCGTCCCGTCTTCACGGGCGGGCGGTTCCTCCGGGCCACAGGGCTTGCAGCCGCGGCGGCGTCGTGGATGCCGACCGGGGCCCTGTCGAATGCCCGCTTCGGTCTTGCCATGTTGGCGGCCACGAAGCCGTGGCGTCCCCCTCCCTCCGTGGACGACGGGAATGCGGTGGTCGTCGACCGGCCGGGAGGCGATGGAGAGAGGTCGTCCGTGGGCATCCTGGTGGGTTGCGTCCAGGACGGGCTGTTCGGGCGGATCAACCAGGCCACCCGTCGCACCCTGGAGGTGAACGGCTATGTCACGGTGCCCGTGGAGCGGCAGGACTGCTGTGGAGCCCTCCACGCCCACGGGGGCCGTCTGCAGGAGGCCCGGCGCATGGCTCGAGCCAATATCCTGGCCTTCGAGGGTGCGGGCGTCGACCACGTGGCGGTCAATGCTGCGGGGTGTGGCGCCGCGATGAAGGAATACGGTACGCTCCTGGAGGATGACCTGGACTTCGCGGCACGGGCCCGCAGCTTCTCGGCCCGGGTCAAGGACGTCACCGAGCTCCTGGCGGACCGTGGCCCCCTCCCGGGCGCACCGGTACCGTGCCGCATCGCCTACGACCACCCCTGTCATCTCCTCCACGCCCAGGGCATACGGAATGAGCCCCTCGCGGTGCTTGGAGCCGTACCGAGGGCGGAGGTGGAGGTCGTGAGGGGCGCGGACGAGTGCTGTGGTGGGGCAGGCATCTATGCCATGACCCACCCTGAGTTGGGAGGGTCCATTGGGCGGGACAAGGGTGAGGCGGTCCTGGCGGCCGGCGCCGACGTGGCTTGTACTCCCAACCCGGGATGCATGATGCAAATTGGAGCGGTGCTTCGGCTGGAGGGGTCGCCCGTCGCGACGGCCCACCCGGTCGAGATTCTCGATGAGAGCTACCAGAGAGCCGGCTTGTACGGTCGGCGGAGGTCATGAGTGAGATGGATGACGGCGCAGGTACCCAGGGCCCTGGGGAAACGACACGAGAGCAGTGGGTGAGCCTGGGGGTGGAGCATCCGGTCTGGGACCGCTTCTTCCAGGTGGCGCCGCTGGTGGTGATCGGCACGCGGGAGTCCAACGGCGCGTATGATCTGGCCCCGAAGCACATGGCCATGCCCATGGGTTGGGGGAACCACTTCGGCTTCGTGTGCACGCCCCGCCACAATACCTACGGCAATGTCCGCAGAGAGGGGTGTTTCACGGTCAGCTATCCCCGCCCCTCACAAGTGATCCTCGCCAGCCTGGCGGCCGCGCCCCGCTGCGAGGGGAACGAGAAGGTGTCGTTGGACATGGTACGCACCCACCGGGCGACTGTGGTCGACGGCGTGTTGTTGACCGATGCCTATCTATGCCTGGAGTGCGAAGCGGACCGTATCTTGGACGACTTCGGTGAGAATTCCCTCATCACGGGGCGCGTCGTCGAGGCCCACGTCTCCGAAGATGCCATCCGCAGGTCCGACAAGGACGACGGAACCGTGATCGGTGAGGCGCCCCTCCTGGCCTACGTGTCTCCGGGGCGATACGCGGAGCTCTCCCGGACCTTTGCTTTCCCGTTCCACCGGGGGTTCTCACGGTGACTCCGGACGAGCGTCGGCAGGAAGAAGCAGCGCGGGTGCTTGAGCGAGTTCGTGGCTACGAGGGTGAATTCGTCGATTTCCTGACCCGCATGTGTGAGGCCGAATCGCCCACTGATCACCCTGAGACCCAGGGCCGCGTTCACGCGATCGTGGGGCCGGCCATGGAGACCTTGGGATACGACGTACGGATCGTGCCCGGCCGCGTCAGCGGGGATCACCTGCTGGCCCTACCTCGGCGCCGGCCAAGGGGAGCACCGTACCAGCTTCTCGTCGGCCACAGCGATACCGTTTGGCCCCTCGAGACCCTGGAGCGGATGCCCGTCCGCGTGGCGGACGGACGGCTGTACGGCCCCGGAAGCCTCGACATGAAGGGGGGAATCACCCACATCGTGTTCGCCCTTCGGGCCCTTGCCGACCTCCAGCTCCACCCGACCGTGACCCCGGTTCTCTTCATGAACGCAGACGAGGAAGTAGGTAGCCCCGACTCGAAGCGACACGTCCGGAGCCTCGCGAGGAGGGCCAATCGGGCCCTGGTTCTCGAGCCATCGCTGGGCCTCGCTGGGAAGATCAAAACAGCCAGGAAAGGTGTTGGACGGTTCGAGATCCGGATCCGGGGCCGAGCCGCACACGCGGGACTCGAGCCCGAGGCGGGCGCCAGCGCCATTCTCGAGCTTTCCCATGTGATCCAGAAGCTCAACGCCCTCAACGACACCAACCGGGGCACCACCGTGAACGTGGGTCTCATCGACGGCGGGACCCGCGCCAACGTGGTGGCTGCTGAGGCCACCGCCGGAGTGGATGTCCGTGTGGCAACCGGGGAGGACGGGGTTGAGCTGGAGAAACGGATCCGGGCGCTCCAGCCTTCCACTCCGGGCGTCACTTTGGAGGTGGAAGGGGGTATAAGGGTTGCGCCCCTGGAGCGAACACCGCGGAACCTCCGCCTTTGGGAACGAGCCAGGGAAGCCGGGCAGGAGTTCGGCTTTGATCTCCAGGATGCCATGGCTGGCGGGGGATCCGACGGCAATACGACCAGCTTGTTCACGGCCACACTCGACGGCCTGGGCTCGGTGGGCGACGGTGCCCACGCGGACCACGAGCATGTGATCGTGGGGCCTTCACTGGATCGGTGCGCCTTCTTGGCGCGGCTCCTGTTGGAACCGGCCCTGCCGGTCGAGTAAGAGCGCTTCGGAAAGGAGGGTCAGCCATGAAGGCTCCCATTCTCTCCTCATTGACCCGTATCGTCGACCTGCCGAGCTGGCCCTATCCCTTCGAACCCCTCGGCCCGTCGAGTTGGGAGAACGGAGACGTGGTCGTCGGGGAAGTCCGGCCCTACAGGGGGCGGGTGGACGGCGTCGAGCTTCCCAGCGGCAGAATCTGCATGCCCATGCCGGGTGACTTGGTGGTCGGCGCCTTCGGAGTCCGGTTCGCCACCCTCGAGCTGACGGGGACCTACGAGGCCATCGGCGACGACGGGTTGATGGACTGCCTGACGGAGGGCGGATGCTTCGGGGCAGTCACGTCTCGATCCCACTTCGCGCAACCGGCCATGCCCCTGCGGTACCTGGGACACATTCTGGCCGGCGGCGGGAAGCTCAACATGTCGTCCTGCGTCCCTACGGTCCCCGACCGGCCGTTCGACCTACCGGTTATCCTCCTGGTCGGTACCTCCATGTCGGCGGGCAAGACCTATTCCGGCCGGGTGGCCGTTCGAGAACTGAAGCGGATGGGGCATACCGTGGTCGCCGCGAAGTTGACTGGAGCCTGTCGCCGCCACGACACGCTGACCTTTCTGGATGCCGGGGCGGATTTCATCTTCGACTTCGTCGACGGGGGACTGCCGACGAGCATCGTTCCGCCCGAGGACTTCCGCAGGGCCATCGGCGGAGTCCTATCCAGAATGTCGTCGACCGGCGCCACGGTGGCCGTCGTCGAAGCGGGCGCCTCCCCCCTCGAGCCGTACAACGGGGGCACCTTGGCTGACATGCTGAAAGACACGGTGAAGCTCACCATCCTTGCGGCCTCCGATCCCTATGCCGTGGTGGGAATCCAGGCTGCCTGGGAGCGGCCCTTCGACCTCGTTTGCGGGCCCACGGCCAACACCCGAGCCGGCGTCGCACTCGTCCGGAGGCTCTCAGGCCTGGAAGCGATCGACCTCATGGAGTCAAGCAATCACGGCGCCCTCGCGGAGCTCCTGGAAGAGCGGGTGGGAGCGGCTCCGGCTTGAGCCGGCGCCCCCGGGTCAGGAACGACGGCCGTACGCCAGGGATTCCCCGGTGAGCTCTCTCTCCCCAGGGCGGATCCACCGGGATCTTGATTCCTCTGGCGGCGGGCGGGGCCGGACCTTACACCTGGGTGACACTGACTTCGAAGCTGTGAGTGAAAGGCCATGAGTTCTCCCGTCACGCGTGTCGCCGTCATCGGCGCCGGGCCCATCGGTCTCGAGGCGTCTCTGGCCGCAGTCGAAGCCGGGATGGACGTGACACTTCTGGAGGCCGGACCTGGGGTAGGGACGAACATCCTCGATTGGGGGCACGTTCGGCTATTCACGCCGTGGGAGATGGTCGTATCACCGCGGATGGTCGGGGCTTTGAGGGCTGCGGGGCTTCCGCTACCCGAAGGGGGAGCCCCAACGGGAGCCGAGCTGGTCGAACGCGTGTTGAGCCCCCTGGCCGAAACGCCTCCACTCGAGGGCCGGATCCACACCGGCGCCCGGGTCGTTTCCGTCGGTCGGGAGGGGCTCTTGAAGCACGAGGAGATCGGGACCGGTCGCCGCGGCCTGGCGGACTTCCGCGTTCTGGTGGCCGGCTCCGGGGGGCACGAGTGGATCGTCGAAGCCGATCTGGTACTCGACTGCAGCGGCACGTGGGGGAATCCCAATCCCCTGGGAGCCGGAGGAATCCCGGCCCTCGGGGAACTGTCGTCCACCGCGATCAGCCACCGGATTCCGAACGTGGACCGGGAGGCGGCGTTCATGGGACAGCGGATTCTCGTGGTGGGTGGAGGACATTCGGCCATGACGGCCGTCGGGGACCTGTGCCGGATGGCCGAGGAAAACCCCGGCACACGGATCTACTGGGCCGTTCGAGATCCGAAACCACGTTTCGAGGCTGACCCCGGCGATCCGCTTCCTCTTCGGCAGAGCCTCGTGGAGGGTGTGGCCGGCCTTCTCCGTGGCGGCAGCGCACCCCTGGAACTGATCTCGGGGGTTGAGGTCGCCGCCCTTCAGGACACGGAGCGCGGGACCCAGGTGACTCTGCAGTCGCACGTGGCCCGAGTTCGGGAGCTGGTGGTGGACCGGATCGTCGGCCTCACGGGCTCTGTGGGAGACCGTGAGATCTACCGGCAACTCCAGGTCCACGAGTGTTACGCGACCCAGGGCCCCATGAAGCTCTCGGCGGCACTCCTGGCGGCCGACGCGGGGGCCGACTGCCTCGACCAGGTGAGCCACGGGGCCGCGGCCCTGGCCAATCCCGAGCCGGACTTCTATATCCTCGGGTCCAAGTCCTACGGCAGGACCAACACGTTCTTGCTCAGGGTCGGGTACGAGCAGGTCGCCGATGTCTTCTCGGCCCGGGCCGGCGGAGATCACGTGGCGGCTTGATGCATCGCCCGGCCCGGGACCTGGACTGACCCCATCCGCGTTCCAAGTCCGGCGCGGCGACTCCCCCAGGCAAAAGGATCCGGTGTAGATGAGGATCACCCGCGCAGTCCTCCGCGAAGTCCCCCTCGCCCTTCGGGAATGGTTCGAAATCAGCAGCGGGGGGATGCAGGCCCGCCGGGTGATTCTCCTCACTCTCGAGGGGGAGGGAGTGGAAGGGTGGGGGGAGTGCGTCGCCGGCGAAGATCCCGGCTACTCGTATGAGACCAGCGACACCGCGTGGCTGGCGTTGACGCGGTGGATCCTCCCGAAAGTGGTGGGAAAGGAGTTGGAGGACGCACGATCTGTTCTCGACGGCGTATCCTGGATCCGGGGCCACCGGATGGCCAAGGCGGCGGTAGAGATGGCGGGTTGGGATCTGGAGGCCAAGCGTCGTGGGGTGTCTCTCGCGGCTTTGGTGGGCGGGAACCGGGAGTCGGTGCCGGTGGGTGTTTCGATCGGGATCCAGAAGACCGACGACGCGCTTCTTGCCAAGGTGGAGGGGCACCTGGCCGAGGGGTACCGGAAGATCAAGATCAAGATCAAGCCCGGACGGGACGGATCCATGCTGGAAGCCGTCCGGTCGCGCTTTCCCGACGCCCCCCTCATGGCGGATGCCAATTCCGCCTACCGGCTGGAGACCGATTTCGAAGCCCTCGAGGCGCTGGATTCCCTCGGCCTGATGATGATCGAGCAGCCCCTCGGCCATGACGACTACCTGGACCACTCGAGGCTCCAGGCCCGTCTCGAGACGCCGGTGTGCCTGGACGAATCGATTCGTTCGGTCGGCGACACGCTTCTGGCTCTCCACCTCGGCAGTACCCGGATCGTGAACATCAAACCGGGCCGCGTCGGAGGCCTCGCATCCTCAATTGCAATCCACGACGCCTGCGGGGCTGCTGACGTTCCCGTGTGGTGCGGTGGCATGCTCGAGTCCGGGATCGGCCGGGCCCACAACGTGGCGTTGGCCACGCTGCCCGGCTTCAGCGTGCCCGGGGATATCTCCAACTCGAAGCGTTACTGGGACGAGGACATCATCGAACCTGAATTCGAGATGTCCGACGGACTGATGCCCGTGCCCCAGGGTCCGGGGATCGGGGTCACGCCGCGCATGGACCGAATCCGGGCCCTCACTTCCCGCACCGAGGTTTTCGAGGGGTAGGGCGCCCGGGGGTCAGCTCCCGCGAGCCGGGGACCGGGCCCCTGGTTTTACCGGAACAAACGAAGAGCCGAGAAGAGTAGGAATGTAGGAGTCTTCCATTCGAGGGACTCCCGCGGGTCGGAGCAGGAGGGCACATGATACTCCCGACACTACGCTCTTCACTGAGCCGGAGGGACGCGCAGCAACTCGTAGATCTGCTGGGCCGTCACGACGAGTCGCTGAGGGAAAGTGCGCAGTTCCGTCTGGATGAGACGGGGATCGATGCGTTGCTGGACGACCCCCGATTGCCCGCCTCGCTCCTATCGGATCCCGAGATCGCGGTCCGGCCGGAGGTGGTCTTCTACGTACTCGTCCGCCACGCCCTGCTCGAGGGTGGCGTGAACGAGCTCGCCGTGGCCGACTACGTGGCCTCCCTGGTCATGGCCTTCGGCCAGGGTGGACGGGCCTATACCGTGCGCAACGGCGGCGAGGTCAACTATCGCTACCTGGTGGATTTGCTACGGGACCTGAATGAGGCGGGACCGCGGGAAGCCTTTCTCATCCGGACCCACATGGGGAACTACGCGCTCTGGCTCACGGGCTTGTTCCCTGACTTCCTCCATGCTCGCGTCCGACGCCGGGGAGCACCTCCCATCGAGTACTACGAGAACATGGGGAAGGTGGGATACAGGGATGCGTCCGAGTCCCCCGAAGCGTCGGCCTTGGGCCTGGAACACCACCTCCGGTCCGTCTCGGATCACTTCTCGGGTGTCCGGGTGGCTCTGAATCGGGTCTCCGACCGGTATCTCTGGCGGTCGGGGGGGAACCCGGTGAACCGTCTTCTGCGAGAGGTCTCGGCCCTGGCCCCCTAGGGCCGATCCTCCCTAGGCCGCAGAGCGGGTCGGTCGCAGACATTGCGGACAGTAGCGCCAGCGTCCTTCCAGGGGTTCACCGCATCGGCACAAGGACCGTCGGGCCTTTCCGCAGCCCGGACAGCCGACGGCCCCCGGAGGAACCGCGCGGGCGCAGGCCGAGCACGCCACCTCCGGCCCTGAAGAGAGGGACAGAATACGGCCTGCCTCGTGGGGTGTCGTCGTTCCCTCGGCGACATGCCGGAGCGCATCTTCGCCCATTGATCCCATCCCGTTCGAGCGAGCCATGCTCCGCAGCGCGGAGATCGACGTCCCAGCCGCCACCGCAGTGCGGATCTCATCGTCGATGGTCAGGACCTCGAAGACGCCGCACCGGCCCCTGAGACCACCGGTGCACGCGGGGCAGTCCGTTCGCCGGCCACCGCACCGTGCGCAGATACGGCGCACCAGTCGTTGCGCGAGGACGCCGGCCAGGCCGCCGGCCACCAGAAAATTCGGAACGCCCATTTCCAGCAGCCGCACCACGGCCCCGGGGGCGTCTACCGTGTGGATGGTGGAGAGGACCAGATGGCCGGTTACGGCTGCGGACATGGCGATCTCGGCCGTCTCCCGGTCCCGGATCTCACCGACCATGATCACATCGGGATCCTGACGGAGAATCGCTCGCAGGCCCTCCGGGAACCCTATTCCGGCTCGTCGGTCGATCTCCATCTGTGCAACGCCGGCGAAGCGGTATTCGATGGGATCCTCCAGTGTGATCACGTTGAGGTCCCTGTCGGACAGGAGTCGGACGATGGCTGAAAGGCTGGTGGTCTTCCCACTGCCGGTTGGACCCGCGGCCAGAATCACCCCCTGGTGCCTCCCCAGGAGTCCTCGCACCCTGGCGAGATCGCCGTCTGACAGTCCCAGGTCCGTCAGATCCGGCGGGGATTCGCCGGTGTCCAAAATCCGCAGAACCGCCTTTTCACCCAACCGGGTAGGAATCGTGGAGACCCGGACCGTGAGGGCCATGCCACCGCGCTTGAAGCTGAATCCCCCGTCCTGGGGCCGTCTGCGCTCGGAGATGTCCAGCCCCGCCATGATCTTCACCCTGGAGATCGCGGCCCGGTGGGTCCCCGGCGGAAGCTCGGTCGTCGTGCCCAGCTGCCCGTCCACACGGAAGCGCACCCGGGAGCCGTCGCCGAGGCTCTCGATATGGATGTCGCTAGCCCGAACCTTGACCGCCCTCGCCAGGAGATGATCGACGATGCGTACGATGGGAGCGGCCCGCGCTTCACGCTCGAGCATCCGGGCTTCCCCGGAGACCCGCGGACGGGCCGCGCGTCCAAGGCGTAGGAGTAGTTCAGGCAACTCTCCGCCGTAGGCGTCGAGGATCCCGCGGGCGATTTCCGAGGGAGGAGACACCACCACCTCGATGTGACACCCCGACTGGAAGCGCATGTCATCGACGGCCTCCACGTCGAGTGGATTGGCCATGGCGACCAGCAGCCGCCGACCTTCGAGACCAAGCGGGAGCACGCCCGTTCTTCTGGCGAGATCGGGCTGGACTCGGCCCAGGGCTTCGTCGGTAGGCTCGAGGGGAGGCGCCAGATAGCGCAGCCCCAGCTGTTGGGCGAGGCAGCGGGTCAGTTGGGCCTCCTCCACGAGTCCCTTGCCCAGGAAGATATCTCCCAGGCGCTGTCGGGTGCGCCTCTGCTCGTCGAGGGCGTTGGCCAGGGCCTTCTCGGTAACCAGCTCGGCATCGACGAGAATCTGCCCGAGGAGCTTTCGTTGATTCACCGGCCTCCAGGGGTTCGGGGCCGATCAACCTGGCAAGGCGAGGTGGGCGCCGGAATGCTCTATCGTGCCCTCCTGGACACCGGTCTCCGGCGCGACTCCTGGGCGTCAGGTCTGCTGAGCCTCCTCGAGGTACGCCGTCACCCAGTCGGCCACTCCGAGGAGGGACTCGGGGAGCGGCCGGTCCCGGGTGCGCTGGGCTAGCGACGGAGGCGGAAACCAGATCCCAAGTGCTGGATTTCGGGTATGGCCG
>JAHEKK010000422.1 GCA_024638395.1 Gemmatimonadota bacterium
TATCGCTGCCGTGGCGGGGGCGGAAGCCAAGGGGCGCTCTCTCCAACACCAGGTGCCGAAAGACGCGATCGAGGTCCCCGCCCTGGAGCTCGAGCACCGGCTCCGAGGCGGCGGCTCCGTGGTCCCGTCCGCCCCGAGGCGTGTTCAGGAGATAGGATGCCTCGAGCTGCTTCCATAGGCGGGACCGGGCGCTCTGGATCCGGCTTTGAGCGCTCCCGTGGCTTTGCGTGGCGTTTTCTATGGAGACGTTGTCCATTGGGCCGAGAACGGGGCGTTTCCGAAGCTGGAAACATATGGGGCGTCGAAGGACGCCGGGCAAGATGGCCCCGCCGTATCCTACCCTCCTCTACCGCTCTGCAAGGACCCGCGCCGTGGCGTACAGCAGGCCCGTCGCCGGGTCCGGGTGGGCCGCCCAGCGAAGATGCTTGTAGGTCCCGTCCTTGCACCTGTAGCGGTTCTCGAACGAGACGGTGGGCATGCCCTCGCCCAGGCGAGCCGTTTCCGCGATCGTGGCCTCGACGTCGTCGGGGTGAACGAAGGCCACGAAGGGCTTGTCCAACAGCTCCTCCGGGTCCCAGCCCAGAGCCCGGGAGAACGCGGGGTTGACCAGTTCGAAGTACCCGTCCGTGCGGGCGATGCACAGCAGGTCGCGGGATTCGTCGAAGAAGGTCTTGTACTCCTCGAGGAGCGTCATCCGCCGCTCCAACTCGACGCTCATCTCGTTGAAGGTCTTGGCCAGGAGTCCCAGCTCGTCCTCCCTCTGCTCGTCCGCTCTGGCGGTCAGATCTCCTTCACGGATCCGGTCGGCGACTCCGGCAAGGGCCTGTATGGGCTTGGCGAGACTGAAGCCCATCAGGACGCCCAGAAGGATGGCGAAGGCCGAGAGGGAGAACCCCGCGCCCAGCAGGAGCTCTCGGTAGGCCTCGATGTCGGCCGTCTCCTCGGCTTCGTCCAACTTGACGACGATCCCCACGTCTTCGCCCTCCACAGGATGGGTCGCGGCCCAGACGCGCCGCCCCCTGTGATCCACCAGACCCTCTCGAACGAGGCTCGGACTATCGCCGAATGCCAGGTCGGCCAGGGGTTGGGGCAGTGCCGGTGGCTCCGCAACGGGGCCTGCCCCATCGAGGCGTCCGGGACCCAGGAGCACCACCTGTCCGTCCGCGGAACGAATGGCGATCAGGGTCTCTCCGGTCTCCCCGAGGCCTGTTACGTCTTGCGCCAGTCCTGCCAGCTCCGCCGTCGACAGCAGACCCCGTAGGCTGCCGATCCGCCTGCCGTCCAGAAGGAGCGGAGCGGCGAACCGCAAGCGAGGGGGATCGTCGCGTGTGAACCCCGACCAGACGACGTCGTCGCCCGTCGGGTCGGCCCAGCTAGGCCCCAAGGGCCCCAAGTGGGCCGCTTCGTCCATGCCGGCCGTGGCCACCACGTCCCCCGAGCCGTCGAGTACGGCAATGGCCTCGATGAACGCGCTCCCGGATTCGGCGTCGCCCACGATCTGTTCCATGCGGCGGGCCTCTGTTTGAGACTGCCGCTGATTCCAGTTGTCCAGGCTGAGGCGGAGTTGGGTGCGGGTGGTGACCTGGCGCACTGCTTCGGACCACCCTTCGAAGACCGACTCGACCTGCTCCGCTCTGGCTTCGGCCAATGTGGACAGCCGAAGTTCGGAACGGCTGGTCGTGAGGGCTGCCGCACTGGTGTAGGCCAGTGTCCCCAGGGCCGCCAGGCCGCCGAGGGATACGGCTACGAGACCGAACACGAGCTTGGTGCGAAGGTCCATCCCGGTTCCTCAATACAATGCGGTGGTGAACAACACATACCCCGCGAAGAGCGCCACGCCCAGGGCTCGGCTCACGGTTCTTCCACGTTCGGTCTGATAGGTGAGGATCAGGGCCGCGGCCAACATGACCGGCAGGTGGAGTCTCATGAAGGTCGCGGGGACCTGAATCCTGTGAGGGCTGGCAAGGGTCGTGATCCCCATGATGGCGAGGATATTGAGGACGTTGCTCCCGATGACGTTGCCCACCGCCAACTCCGCCTCTCGCTTCACGGCGGCCACCAGCGTCGTGGCCAACTCGGGGAGTGAAGTGCCCACGGCGATGACCGTCAGCCCCACCACGGCGTTGGAAACGCCCAGCCTTTCCGAGATGGCGACGGCGCCGCGGATGAGCAGCTCCGCGCCGAGAGGCAGGGCCAGTCCGCCGAAGACAATGAAGGCGACGATCAGGTGAGGGCTCGTGGGCAGCCCCAGGATCCGGTCCATTTCCTTCGATTGGGGAACCACGTCGGGATCGGGCCGGGACGTTCCGACCACGTGGATCAGGAAGAGGACCAGCGCGACCATGAGGGCCAGACCGTGTCCTCGCCCCAACGGGCCCATCGCGCAAAGAAGGAAGAACAGAGCGGACGCGAAGAGCATGATGCGCCCGTCTGCTCGGGCTCCCGGGTGGGCGCAGTTCATCGGATAGATGATGGCAGGCAAGCCGACGACCATCAGGACATTGGCGATGTTGGACCCTACGACGTTTCCGAGGGCCAGGTCGGGGAGGCCGACCAGGGTGGCCCGCAGAGACACGACCAACTCCGGCGCCGAGGTGCCCAGAGCCACGACGGTCACCCCAACGGCCAGGGGTGACACCCGAGCCCGTGCTGCCAGAGACATGGCGCCTCTCACGAGCACGTCGCCGCCCAGGACCAACCAGACGATGCCTCCGAACACGTGGAGCAGGGCGAGGATCACAGACATGCGATACGGTAGCCCCGGGCGGGAAAGGCGGCCACCTGGATCTCCTCGCCGGCTAGGTTGGTCGGGGTTCTCCGGTCCCGGGCGGTATCACCCCTGGGCGTCGAAGAGCTCGAGCTCCTCCGCTACCTCGGCGTCGCCGGGGAATCGGCTGGCGTACGCGTCGAACTGCGACCGCAGGTCCCGGACCCGATCGGCGTCACCGCTATCGAGAGCATAGTAGGCCGCCACTCGCAGACCTTTCAGATACAGACGGCGGACCAGTGGACGGTCCGGATGGGCCTCGCCGTGGCGACGGAGCCGTTCCAGAGTGTTGTCCACTTCCGACAGTGTGGGGGAGGTTGCCGTCATGTTCTCGATGGACTTGTACGTGCGCACGGCCTCCCAATCGACGGGGCGCAGCCCGTCTTCGGTAGGGGCGGGGCGGGGCCGGGCCTCGACGATGACGGCGGCAGCGGTGAGCGTCAGCGTGGAACGCCAGTTCTCGGATAGCCCGGGCGTTGCGGAATGGACAGGCGTGGTCAGGGTGGCCGGGGAAGGGGTTGTTGGACCTGGCCCCAGCAGCATGACCAGGCCCATGAGTCCCGTCAGGCTGTAGCAGATCATGGCGCCGGCAAGGAGGGCGGGGGTCCACCTCTCCTCCTGGGCCTTGTCGGGGTCCCAAAGGGCCAACTCTTCTCGCTTGGTCATCATACCATTCCTTCTGCCCGTCCTACGTACACGTGAGAGACGAACCGAGCATGGAATGTTCCACAGTCTGCGGGGGGGCCTCTTGCCCGGCTATGTGGCGGGGCGTCCCGCGAGCGCGGTCATCAAAGCCCGCCAGTAATCCAGCGCCCCGAAGAAGTTGCGCACTTCTACGCGTTCGTTCAGGCCGTGGGCGAACTGGTCGGTGGGGCGCATGAACATTCCGGCGACCCCGTAGGTGGGGATTCCTCCAGCCCTGACCTCTTTGCCGTCCGTACCGTAGGGCGCCATCTGCGGGATGACGGGCAGACCGGGGAAGCGCTGGTGGATCGCTTGGGCTACCGCGTCCATGACGTCGGGCCGCAGGGGGGACGCGGGGCTCGCCTTCGGCTCATCCAGGACCACGATCTCCAGATCGGAGACCCCGGCCACCTCCGCCAGCGTGCGTTGCACGTCGGCCACCTCGACGCCGGGGA
>JAHEKK010000423.1 GCA_024638395.1 Gemmatimonadota bacterium
CGTAAGGGTTTTACGCTGATCGAGCTGCTGATCGTAGTTGTGATCATCGGTATTTTGGCAGCGATCGCGATTCCGAAGTTCAGTGCGACGCGAGAGAAGGCGTACTTCGCGGCGATGAAGTCGGACATCAAGAACCTGGCGTCGCAGCAGGAGATCTACTACTCGACGAACTACACCTATTCGAGCTCGGCCGGGGACCTCGGCTTCGTGGAGTCGGAGGGTGTGAACGTGGCGCCGGCGGGCACGAGCTCGGGTTGGTCGGCCACGGCGACGCACGACGCGCTGGGCGGTTCCGAAGGTTGCGCCATCTACTACGGCACGGCCACGGCTCCCAGCTCCCCGACAGCGCCTTCCGCCGAGGGTGAGGTCGCCTGCACCGCCTAAGGCGGCGCGGCATGAGGATAGACGAGCGTGGCCCGGTTCCCCGGGCCACGCTCTCGCCTTCCCCAAGGAGAACAAGGATGAAGGACCGAAAGGGCTTTACCCTCATCGAGCTCCTGATCGTCGTCGTCATTATCGGGATTCTGGCGGCGATCGCCATTCCCAAGTACAACACAACGCGGGAGCGGTCGTTCAGGTCGACCATCATGAGCGACCTGCGCAACCTGGCGGGCCTTCAGGAGATCTACCACTCGGACAACAACACCTACTCGTCCAGCTTCACGGATCTGGACATGACCGTGTCGGATGGCATGGCCATCACGGTGAATGAAGCGACCGGTACGGGATGGGCGGCGACTGGGGCGCACTCCGGTGTGCCCGGCCAACATTGCGGCGTATATCACGGCAATGCGGCGGCTTCAGGGGGCGACCCCGCGAGCGTGGCGGGTGTGATTACCTGCTCGTTCTGATCTGCACAAAAAACGCAGTTCGCTTGAATTGGGCGGCCCGTCAGGGCCGCCTTTCTTGTTTTACGGGGTCCAGCCCCCCTTTCAAAACCGGGCCGCCTCCGGCAGTATTGCCGCCCCATCGTTGACGTTCCACCTGGTCTGACGGGTGGGATCCAGCCAACCCTACAGGAGGCCCAACTCGTGAATGGCCCTTCAGTTCGTCGATTCACCGTCGCGGACATGGATCGGGAGGACGTGGCTCCCGGCCTCACGCGCACGCTGATCACCGGGGACCGTGTGATGCTTGCGCATGTGTACCTCGAGAAGGGGTTCGTCGTACCCCGCCATGCCCACGACAACGAACAGATCACCTACGTCCTCGAGGGCGCGTTGAAGTTCTGGATCGGCGAGGAGGAAGAGGAGGTCGTGGTGGTCTCGAGCGGGCAGGTGCTCCACATCCCCTCGAACGTGTTCCACAAGGCCGAGGCCCTGGAGGACACCGTGGATGTCGACGTATTTGCCCCGCCGCGGGAGGACTGGCTGAGCGGCACTGATGCATACCTGCGTGGGGCACCCACCGGCGAGGAGGACTGAAGCGTGTCGGGACGATTGGAGGGAAGCGAGTGGGTGTGGAAGGACGGAGAGTTCATCCGCTGGGAGGACGCCACCGTTCACGTGCTGAGCCTGGCCGTCCAGTTCGGTTCCTCGGTCTTCGAAGGAATGCGCGCCTACAAGACGCCCAAGGGACCTGCGATCTTTCGCCTGGATGCGCATCTGCGCCGGTTGGAGACTTCGGCCCGGACATACCGAATGTCCCCCGCGTACAGCAGTGGGGAGCTGGCTGCCGCCGCGGTCGAGGGCGTCCGGCGGAACGGACTTCAATCGTGCTATATCCGGCCCATGGTTCTGAGGGGCTTCGGCTCTCCCGGACTGAAACCGGATCTGAGTCCGATCGAGTGCTATATCCCGATGTGGCCCTGGGGAGCCTATCTGGGGGCTGGAGCCCTCGAATCGGGGGTGGACGTGTGTGTCTCTTCGTGGCACCGTCCGGCGCCGAACACCTTTCCAAGCGGCGCCAAGGCTGCGGGCAACTACAACAACTCCCAGCTCATCGCCATGGAGGCCACCCGTCACGGGTACGCGGAAGGCATCGCCCTGGGGCCGTCCGGCCTGGTCAGCGAGGGCAGCGGGCAGAATCTCTTTCTGGTCATGGACGGACTTCTGGTGACCCCGATCCTGGACGGCACGTCCCTCTCGGGGATCACCCGGCACAGCGTCATGGAGATTGCCCGGGAACTGGGGGTTCCGTTGCAGGAGCAATTGGTCCCGCGTGAAATGCTCTACGCAGCCGACGAGATCTTCTTTACGGGGACGGCCACCGAGGTGACACCCGTCAGATCGGTGGATGGCCTGGAGGTCGGCACCGGCGGACGGGGCCCCATCACCCGTCAGATCCAGGAACGGTATCTGAGCATAGCCAGGGGTCTGGCCGACGACCCGTTCGATTGGCTGACGTACGTCGACTGATGCCGGATCCGCTGGCCCGGCTCTCCCGGGGCTACCGACCATGAACGTTCCCGACACGCCTTATCCTTCCCGGGTACGAGGTCGGATCGAGCGAGCCCGGCGTCAAGGCGGCAGGGCGGTGGCCATCGTGGCCGTGGGCTCCGTCGTGGTCCTGGCGTTCCTGGGCTACGGACTCACGACGGCCGTGCGGTTGGGCGACCCCGCGGGGACCCGGGCGGCCCTCATCGGCATCGCCGTCATCGTGGGCGTCAACGCCTTCTCCTGGGCTCTCTACCGACGCCAACGGCGGCTCCTTCGAGAGGCCCTGACCGAGCTTGAAGACCTGTTCGAGGGGCAAGGAGACGTCCGGTCCGATGGGCCGCCGCCCCACCAAGAATGATCCTCAGGCGGGCCAGGGCATTTCGGCGGCGTCGAGGGCGACGAGGGTGTGGAAGAGGACTTCGGCACCGGCGGCGACGTCCCGCGGATCCGTCCACTCGTCGGGAGAGTGGCTGATGCCGTCTCGGGACGGCACGAAGATCATGCCCACCGGACCCAGCTCCGCCATGCTCTGTGCGTCATGTCCCGCGCCTGAAGGCATGCGGAGGGTGGAGAGCGCCGCCGATTGCGCGGTCTCTTCGACCAGGTCTCGAATGCGTGGGTCCGTAGGAGCCCCCAGGCTCTCGTAGAACCGCTCAAATCGGGTCGTGAGGCCTCGCTCGCTGTCGATCTCGGCCGCAGCCGAACGAATGGCTTGGAGGACTTCCTCGATGCGGGCCATGGACAAATCCCGGATCTCCAGCGTGAGACGGGCGACTCCGGGGATGACGTTGGGCGCACCCGGCTCGGCCTCCAGGCGTCCCACGGTCGCGACCTGCCTCCCCGGCATGGAGGATGCGATGTCGTTGATTCGGACGGTCAGCTCGGAGGCGCCCACGAGGGCGTCCGCGCGCTGATCCATGGGCGTCGTTCCCGCATGATTGGCCGAACCCACCACCTCGACGTTCCAGCGTCGGATGCCAACGATCCCCTCTACCACTCCGATCTGAATCCCGGCCCGGTCGAGGACCGCTCCCTGTTCGACATGGAGCTCGATGAAGCCGTGGATCGAACCGGGCCTGCGCCTCACCTCCTCCAGACGCCCGGGATCTCCCCCCAGACGGCGGATGCCCTCGCGGATCGAGAGGCCCGAGGCGGTCTGGATCTCCAACTCGAAGGGCTCGACCCGTCCCACGAGGGCGCGGCTGCCGGTCTTTCCCCCCTCCTCGTTCTGGAAGAGGACCACCTCGACCGGGTGTTCCAGTTCCACGTCCAGCTCCCGGAGCCTCAGTGCCACCTCCATGGCGCCGGCGGAACCGACCTGCCCGTCGTAGCTTCCCCCTGAAGGCACCGAGTCGATGTGGGATCCGATGATGATGGTGGGAGCGTCCTGCCGCCTTCCCCCGCGCCGCCCCACGAGATTGCCTGCCAGATCGACGGACACAGACAGGCCCGCCTCCTCCATGCGTCCCTGGGCGTAGCGCCGGGCTGCGAGGTCCTCCTCGCTGTAGGCCAAGCGGGTG
>JAHEKK010000424.1 GCA_024638395.1 Gemmatimonadota bacterium
GCCGGTGGGTGGCAACGGGGTCCGGGGCTTGGGAGTCCGTCTCTGTCGCGGGCTCTGGAAGGGGAGCCCGCGAACCTCCGCGCCCGTGACCGGCCGAGGCGGGCAGCCCTCGGTCCAGGCTCGTACATTCAGGCCTGGCCCTTCCGGGTCAGGGGCCCCTCAACGCACCTCCAGCCCTCGAGATTGATGAGAATCCCGAACAGCAGGCATCTCGCCGCCGCCCTCGCCCTGACGACTCTGGCCTGCGGCGTGCGCTACGACGCCGAAGAGGGCGCCGAGGTCCTGGAAACCGGGTCCGAGGCCACCGCCCACAATACCCTCACCCCCCAGGAGGAGGCCGAAGGCTGGGTACTCCTCTTCGACGGTGAGTCCACCCGGGGTTGGCGGGGCTACAACCAGGAGGGCTTTCCCGAGGAGGGCTGGGCGATAGGAGACGGGAACCTCATCGTGTTCGCTTCCGACGGGAGCGAGGAGGGACTGGGCGGAGACATCGTCACGGATGCGTCCTTCTCCAGCTTCGAGCTCGTCTTCGACTTCAACGTATCGCCCGTCGGAAACAGTGGTGTGTTCTACAGGGTGCAGGAGGTGCCGGGCGCAGAAATGTGGCACCACGCTCCCGAATTCCAGGTCCTCGACGACACCGCGTATATCGAGATGGGGACCATGGACATGCACAAGCACCTGACCGGAGACAATTACGACCTCCACGCCTCCCGGGTCACGGCTTCGAACCCCATCGGCGAGTGGAATACGGGCCGGATTCTCGTAGATGGGAACCACGTCGAGCACTGGCTCAACGGCCAGCTCACTGTGAGCTATGAGATCGGGTCGCCGGAATGGACCGACCTCGTGGCGGCCAGCAAGTTCGCGCCCTACGAAGGGCACGGTCTCGCCCCCAGCGGCCCCATCGGCATTCAGGATCACGGCCACGAGATCCGCTACCGCAACCTGAAGATCCGCCCCTTCGACCGCCCCTCGGAAGAGGGCGACACGCCGGCCGTCTCCCTCTTCAACGGGACCGACCTGGACGGATGGACGGCCCACGGGTCCGAGCTCTGGTACGTGGAGGACGGGACGCTCGTGTGCGAAAGCGGTCCCGATGCCCAGTACGGGTACCTGCTGACGGATGAGCACTTCCAGGACTTCGAACTCACCCTGGAGTTCAAGCAGGAAGCCGACGGGAACAGCGGAGTCTTCTTCCGTTCGACGGTCGACGGAACCACTGTGAGCGGATGGCAGGTCGAGGTGGCGCCACCGGGCCTGTTCACGGGAGGGATCTACGAATCCTACGGGAGAGGATGGCTGGTCCAGCCCGAAGCGGAAAGGGACGAAGCGCTCCGCATGGGCGATTGGAACACGATGCGCATCCGGGCTGCGGGGCCCCGGGTCACCACCTGGGTAAACGGCACGGAGATGGTGGACCTGGAAGACCAGGCCATCGCCGCCGGCCGCGGGGGCATCGCCCTGCAGATCCACGACGGAGGGGGGATCAAGGTCCGCTGGCGGAATATCAGGATCCGGCGGCTCTGACCGGGCGCTGACCCCGACAGCTAGGACTCGAGAGCCGCCTCGAATCGCCCGACGATGTCCCCCGCGGGCTCCACGCCGTGGATGCCCGCCACGCTCTTCCCCGCCTGCCAGAACTCCTTCTTCTCGTCAGTCAGAGACCGTTTGAGCAGGAAGAACGACTTGAGGGTGTAGAACAAGCGCATCCAGTGTTTGGTGCGCCGGCCCCGGAGTAGGCGCCGGGCCAGGGGCCCTGCCTTCAGTCCCATGCGCTGTATGTAGGGGGTGTTGAGAACCGCGACCGGGACGCCCGTGAGCTTCTCGGACAACACGACATCGTCCTCGTCGGCCCTCACGATGGCGCGTTTGTACGCTTCGCTCGCGGTACACTCGACTGTGGCGATGAAGCGGGTTCCGAGCTGGGCTCCCGCATACCCCAACCGGAGCGCTTCGGCGAACTCGTCCGGGGTGCCGATCCCACCGGCGCAGACCACGGGCAGGCCCAGGGGTCCGAGCTCGTCGATGAGGGCCTGCGTGCTCTTCGGGCCGGCGTGTCCCCCGGCCCGTCGATTCACCGCGATCAGCCCCGTGACGCCGGATTCCACACCCTTCTCAGCCCACTTCCGCTCCGTAACGTCGTGATAGACGACGCCTCCGTGGGGGCTCACTCTGTCGACCACCCAGCGAGGTTTCCCCAGCGAGGTGACGAAGAAACGAACCCCCTCTTCCAGGGCGATGTCGATCCACGCGGACATGCGCTCGTGGTACTTCCGGGAAGACTGCTCGATGAGGGCGTTCATGCCGATGGGCGCATCCGTCAGCGTCCGGATGAAGCGAAGACCTTCCCGGAATTCGTATCCGTGGACGTAGGTGAGGCTCACGGGCTGAACGATCCCGATCCCACCGGCCCCGGAGACGGCGGCGACCAGCTCCGGATTGCTGCAGGGATACATGGCGCCACAAATGAGGGGCACCCGAATGCCCGCGTGCTCGGTGAGGGGCGTCGTCACGGCGGCGCCCCTCAAGCGGGCTTCCGCGGTGCAAGCCGCCAGTGGACCGTCACTCGGGCCACCAGGTCTCCGGCCTCGTCGTGGATGTCGGCCACCACGGGGTGATCGATCGGCCCCGTGACGTCGTCGGGCGCCCTGGCCTCGCTCGTGGCCGTCAGCAGCCCGCGGGCCTTCTTCAGGAACTCGATCTCGATCTTCGTCACGATACCCCGGACCGAAGGCGGCAATCCGGCCATCATGGCCAAGCCGCTGGAGAGCTCACCCACGTTGCAAAGCGCCACCGCATGGACCGACCCGAGGTGTTGTCGAACCCCTCGACGGTCCTTCATCTGCACTACCGATCGGCCCGGTTCGAGCTCCCGGACCTGGGGCCGGACCGTTCCGGAGTAGGGCACGATACGCCCCAACAACCGCGAGAATAGCCACCGGCCACCGGGCAGTGGAGATAGCCTCCGCCAGAGGTCCAACAGCCTGGTCTCGGCAGGGCGACTCATTGGATGCCCTCGGCGAGCCGGGCCTCGGCAACGAGATGGGGCCGGGTCTCGAGATGGCGGCGCTCCTGCGCCTCGAGGCTGGGGTCGCGATAGCGGATCAACGCTCCCGGAATCCGCTGATCTGGTTGACCCAGCACCCGGGCCAGGCCCGTGGTCGACGACTCGAGGATTTCGGCGATCATCCGGATCTCCGTGCGAGAGGCGTCCGCCCTGCCGGCATCTTCACCCAGGCTCTTCAAAGAGGTCAGATCGTTCAAGGCTTCCTCGAGTCCGCCCACCGACCTGATAGCGGCCCGCTGGCGTTGGAGGATCTGGCTGGTCCGGTCGCCCAGGCTCTGAAGCTGTGACTGGGTGTAGGGCGCCAGTTCGTCCGAGCTGTCGATGGAGACGGCCAGTCCCAGGAGCTGGTCCGTCCCCATACGCCTAGGCCCGCCCTGCCACATCCAGATGCCCTGTTCGATTCCGTGCAGGATGCTCCAGGCGATCTCCCGGGCCCGGTCCTGGAGGCGGCGCCTCTCGAAAAAGTACTCGACCACAGCCACCGTGATCACGATCCCGAAGATCTCCGTCCCGAGGTTGGCCAGGAAGCCGCCCAGGGGGGTGTCGGTCCCGAGCAGCATGGCCACCGTCACGATGGTGACGGCAATGACGAGGAAAACGGTTACTACCGCGGCACGGATCATTCCGAGGCCTCGGGCCGGGAGGCGAGCACGGCAATGCGGCGACGCAGGAAGGGCAGCCAGGTCTGGCAAGCCCGCTCCGCCACACTTAAGACGGGCAGATGGGACTCGGCGTAATAGGCCCGGTCCACCGAGAACCGAGCCTTCGCCAGCATGGACTTCAGTCGATGCATGGACTTGTAGTCCACGTGGCTGACG
>JAHEKK010000425.1 GCA_024638395.1 Gemmatimonadota bacterium
CAGCCGAAGGTCACGATGACGTAGCCCTCCCGGACTCTCAGCTCCTTGGGCGAGCCTCGTGTGACGAGGAAGGTGGTGAGTCCAGCGGCCAGCGTGATTCCCGCGGCCGCCCCGAGGCCACGGAAGTGGGGATCGCCCATCAGCCACGCGACCACGGCCGTGAGGGCCATGGCGACGCCGGTGAACCCCACGAGAAGCCCGACCACGTTGAAGACGCGTGGGAAGGACATCAGTCGAAGAGCCGCTCGATCTCACGGATGTGCCCGGGCAGGGCGAAGACGATGACGTCATCACCCGGCAAGAGCCGGTCTTCACCGCGGGGAAGGAAGATCCGATCCCCCCGAATGACGGTTCCGACGACCCCCGCCTTCGCCATGTGGATCTGGGCCAGAGACTTCCCGACCACACGGGAGCCCGGGGCGACGTGGAACTCGATGACCTCCGCATCGATGTCGGCCAGGGTGGCCACGGCCGTAACCCGGCCCCGCCGGACATACCGGAGGATGGCGTTGGCGGCGGAGAGACGCGGAGACACGGAGGCGTCGATGCCCACCCTGGGAGCGATAGGACGATACTGGTGGTGGTGGATGAGGCTTACGACCTCCGATGCGCCCAGGGCTTTGGCGCACAAGGAAGAGAGGATGTTGGTTTCGTCATTCCCGGTGGCGGCCACGAAGCCGTCGACCGCGCCGGCGCCCTCCAGCTCCAGCAGCTCCAGGTCCGTCGCATCGCCATGGAGGACCAGGGTCCTGGAGAGGTTCTCCGAGAGCTCCAGGCATCGGCTCCGGTCGCGGTCCAGTATGATGCACTGGACCCCCTCCTCTTCCAGAAGGTGGGCAAGGTACCGGCCTTCCTCGCTACCCCCGGCGATCATCACCCGGTCGAGCTTCAGAGGCGGGTGTCCCGCCAGGGGGAAGATGGCGTCGGCCTCGTCCTCGAGGGTGAGGAGGTAGGCTCGATCCCCTGGCTCGAACCGGAACGCCCCCGTCGGCACCATGGTCTCGCCCCCCCGAACCACCGCGGCGGTTACGTAGTGACGATCCGGGAGATCCTTCGTCAATTGTGTGATACTCTTGCCCGCCACAGGGGCGTTGGGCTCGATGCCGACCCCGATGAGAAGCACGCGTCCGCCGGCGAAAGTCGCCACGTCGGTAGCGCCCTTGAACCGCAGGAGGTCCAGTGTGTCCCGGGCGCACTCGCGCTCCGGGTTGATCATGAGGTCGATGCCCATCTGGTCGCCGGTGAGAACGCTTCCAGAGGCGAAGTACTCGGGATTGGAAACCCGGGCGACCGTGTAGGTCACACCCATCCGGTGAGCGGACAGGGCGGCGATCAGGTTCGCTTCGTCTGTGCTCGTAACCGCCAGGAACATGCGCGCCGAGCCCACGCCGGCCTTTTCCAGTACCGGAAGGGAGGCCCCGTTCCCGGCCACCGCGAGGACCTCGAGATGGTTCGAAACGAAGTCGAGACGCTCCGCGTCGATATCGATCAGGGTGACGTGGTGGTTTTCCTGGGAGAGCCTGCGGGCCAGGTCGTATCCGACCTCACCGGCGCCGGCGATCACGATCTTCATGGCAGGTGGGGCTCGGCTCCGGGTGGGTCGGGTATCCTGACCTCGGCGGGATGAGACTGGAGGGCCTTCATCGCTTCCGGGTGTGGGTGAGCCGGGACTTGGCAGGCATCGGAAGCTCGACAGGGGGCCTGGCGGTGTAAAGCCACCGGGGGCCGGCGAGAGGGCGGGGCGGGTCCGTCGAGGCCTCTTTCATGCCCGCGAGAGATGATTGGCGCGGTCCGGGTGCCGTGCGCGAAGTCGTCAGGGGACAGCCCGTACCCGGAATGGTAGATTTGCCTGGGCCCATAGCTCAGGTGGTTAGAGCAGCGGACTCATAATCCGACGGTCGGGGGTTCAAGTCCCTCTGGGCCCACTTGGACGGCCTCCCATTGGACGGGGAGCTCCGCGACGTCACCCCGCCGCCGGCGTGCTCTCGATCGACGCGGGCAACTGCGCCGGGGTACCATGACGCCACCGCCGGACCGCCGGACAGGTCGGGCGCTCTTGATCAGGGCGCTAATTCCCTGATATCGGGTACCAAGTGGTCCGGCTCCTCGCGGGCCAGCAACGCCGGCTCGAAGGGGCCCCAGAGAGCTGCGACCGTCGTCACTCCGGCGCTTCGCCCAGCACGGAGATCCCAGACCGAGTCACCCACGAACGCGGCTTCGGCAGGCTCCGACCCCAGCTGACGCAGGGCAAGAAGCACCGGAGCGGGATCGGGTTTGTGGGGCACGGGCGCGTCGGACGTGACCACCACATCGAACCAGCCCGGTTCCAATCCGCAGGCCACGAGGGCCAGGGCCGTGCCGCGGCTCGCCTTGCTGGTGACGATGCCCATGGTCCGTCCATTCGAGTGGAGATCGGCGAGGGTCTCCCGAACACCGGGAAAAGGGCGGATCAGGCGGTCGTGCTCCCGGTGATTATGCTCGACGTAGGTAGCCACCAGCTCCGCAACGTGGTCGTCGGATTCGGCGAACGCCCGGAACTGAGTACGCAAAGGCTGTCCCATGGTCTCGAGCCAAACGTGGTCTTCAGGCACTTCGTCGAAATGGTGGCGCATGGTGTGGCGCCACGAGGCCAGGATGAGCTCCACGGAGTCGACGAGGGTGCCGTCGAGATCGAAGAGGAGCGTGGGAAGATGTGAGACGGGTGACATCGGAGTGGGCTCGGTTCGAGGGGCCACAAGATAGCACGGACTCGCGACGACGTAATGAGACCCATCGTGAGGGCCGGAGGGGCCTGCATTCGCCTCAGCTGGGCGTTTCGGTGTCGGCGTTGGCCTGCCGGAACGCGCCGGCGAACTCCTCCATGCGCTCCTTGAGCGCGTCCCGGACGTCGTCCGCTACATCGTCGTCGTCGGTGACGCCGAGGGCCGTGGTATACCAGGTGACGGCCTCTGAGAGCTGTAGCTGCTCGTTCCGCACCATTCGGGCCGCTTGCTGCATCCTGAGCCAGATGGAATAGGCGACCCTGCCGTCGTTCTCCGCGCATTCGACCGTCACCCGGAGATCGGGCAGCCCAGGAGCCGCGAGCATCTCGGCTTCGGTGAGGAGCGGCACCTCCGCGTCCTCCAGGACGGATTCCGCCTCCTGGCGTAGCCGCGCCTCGTCCACCTCGAAGCCCACACAGCGGGCCTGGATGTCAAAGCGGACGTACACACCCGTCAAATCCTCCAGGGTGTACCGGTTCCAGTCCGTGTTCTGGGCCGAGGCCGGGTGGGGAACGGCTGAGAAGAGGAGCACCAGTGCGGCCCAGGGGAGCACCCGGCGAGCGGTCAATTGCCCCTCCGTGTAGCCCCGCCACATGACTGGCATTGGTGGCTGTTCAAAGACCCCAGCTTCTCGAGGAGTGCTACGGTGGCCGGGATGGGCTGGGCCCGCTGCTCGGGGCTGTTGGCCATGTCCGCCGTGGTGTGGCCGTCGCGGCTCAGGGCCGTGACGTCCGTACCTTTGGAGACGAGATACAAAATCGTTTCGTTGTCACCACGGGCGGCTGAATGGTGGATCGCGTTGAATCCGTCCATGTCGCGCAGGTTGGGATCCACTCCCAATTCCTCGATCAGGTACTGGATGGACGGTAGCCTTCCATCGGGAACGCCACGGTACTGTTGGGCCACCCGCGACGTCCCGAAACCCACGCCAGCTGCGGCGTGGAGAGGATGCACCGCCGGCCCACCGGTCGGGACGGGTGGTAGCCCGGAGAAGTCCTCGTCCTCGTCCTGACCGACACGGATACGCTGTCCGTTCGAGAGGGTGAAGAACCGCCGCCGGGGAAGATGGATCGTCCAGATGTTCGGGTCGGCGCCATGCTCTACGAGCAACCGCAT
>JAHEKK010000426.1 GCA_024638395.1 Gemmatimonadota bacterium
CAAAGTGCCCCGATGGGACAGGTGGTCCGTAGCCGCCTCAAGTACGCCTTGCCGGCGGCGGCCGTGGCCGTCCTGGTCCTGGCGCTGGCGGCAGGGACGGGGGGTGAGGTGGTGCGGACCTCGGAACGCATCGCAGGCGGAGCCCACCCGGCCAACCTGTCCGGTGACCCCGTGGCCCTCCCCATGCTCATCGCTCCCCTGGTGGTCTTCGCTCTGCTCTGGCGGCGGAAAGGGCTGTTGGAGAGCCTCTTCGTGGGCATCGCCTCCGCGGTGATCGTGGCCCTGGGGTTCGGTCTCATCGACGTGGGGAGCCTGCTCTATGTCGACACGGAAGCATTCAGGGCCCGGGGCCTCATCGTGGACGGCATGGAGTCGGCCGTGGGCATCGTCCTCTTCACGATCCTCCTCATGGGGGTGTTGGGTGGCGTGGAGGCATCGGGGGCGCTGGACCGGATTCTCGCCTGGTCCGAGGCCCGCGCCGACACCCTCCGGGGCACGGAGCTTCGGATGTTCGGGCTGACCTCCGCGGCCGTGCTGGTGACCACCCATTCGGTGGTGGCCATTCTGGCGGCGGGACCCGTGGTGCGCAGGCTCGGCGAGACGCGGGGCATCGGCCCCTTGAGGCGGGCGAACCTCCTGGACACGACGGTCTGTACCTATCCCTTTCTGCTCCCCTTCTTCATCCCCACGGTCCTCGCGGCGTCGGCGACCGCATCCGGAGCCGATTTCGGAGTGCCGCCGACTTCCGCGTTGGATGCGGGGCTCCGGAATCCGTACTCGTGGGCTCTCCTCGCGATCATCCTTGTTGCAGTGCTGACCGGATGGGGGCGTGAAGACCGCCCGTTGGGCTGAAGGCGCCTCGCGGATATCATCCATGCCCGAGGCGAACCACAGCCACGCTCAGGGACCTCATCGCTCAACGCCCGAAAGGACGACACCCCTGTGATCATCCGCCCCAAGGTTCGTGGGTTCATCTGCGTGACCACGCACCCGACCGGCTGCGCCCTGAACGTGCAGCGCCAGATCGAACATGCCCGGGCCCATCCCATCGCCAATCCGCCTCGCTGCGCCCTCGTGCTGGGATCGTCCACTTCGTACGGCCTGGGATCCCGGATCGCGTTGGCCTTCGGCGGCAACGCGGCAACGTTTGGCGTCTTCTTCGACAAGCCCCCCACGGAACGGCGACCGGGCACCGCCGGCTGGTACAATACGGCCGCCTTCGAGCGCGCTGCAGACGAGGCCGGGCTCACGTCGGCGTCCCTCAACGGAGACGCCTTCTCTCACGAAACGAAGGCTCAGGTGGTGAAGGTGCTCAAGGAGCGCTTTCCGCCCGTGGACTGCGTCGTCAACTCACTGGCGTCGCCCCGGCGCGTCCATCCCGACACCGGCGTGGCCCACATGTCGGTCCTCAAGCCCATCGGTCAGCCGTATCACTCGAAGTCGGTGAATACGGACACGGGCGAGGTCGTCGACGTGAGTCTGGAGGCCGCTACGGACGACGATGTCGCCAATACCGTGGCCGTCATGGGTGGCGAGGACTGGCGGATGTGGATGGACGCCCTCGAGGCCGGCGGCGTACTCGCCGACGACTGCCGGACCGTGGCCTATTCCTACATCGGCCCGGAAATGACCTGGCCGATCTACAAGGACGGAACCATCGGCCAGGCCAAGGCCCATCTCCATGACACCGCTGCCCTTCTGGACGAACGTCTGAAGCCCGGGGGAGGCAGTGCCCATATCGCCGTGATGAAGGCCGTAGTGACCCAGTCCAGCGCGGCCATTCCGGTGGTGCCCCTCTACATCTCCATCCTGTACAAGGCCATGAAGGAGGCCGGGGACCACGAAGGGCCCATGGAGCAGGCGACGAGGCTCTTCGAGCAGAGGATGTTCGGATCAGGCGGGATCCCGACCGACGAGCATGGATTCATCCGCCTGGACGATCTGGAAATGAAGGCCGCGACCCAGTCGATCGTTCATGACATCTGGCCCAGGATCGACTCCGACAACCTCCGGGACCTCTCGGACTTCGAGGGCTACAAGACCGACTTCCTGCGCCTGTTCGGATTCCAGGTCGATGGCGTCGACGAGGAGGCCGAGGTCGATCCCCTGGTCCCCATCCCCAACCTGGTCGAGGTGACCGAGCCCGCGTAGCCGTTTCCGGCCCGGCCCGCAGGGGGCGTTTTACCCGCTCAGGCCACCCGGCTTTTTGTCGATGGTCTCCACGCCGGGAGCCACCGGAGGACGGGGGCCGTCCCGGAGGTTCCGGGGAACGTCGCGCAGATGCCGAATGGGGAGTCCCCGGCGCATGTGCCGCACGAGGCGTCGTGCCACGTCCCGCGGAGCATCACCGTTCCGGATCATTCGATCCACCGTGCCCGATATGGCCGCCATGTCGGCCTCCGCCTGACGCGAACGCATAGCCTCGCGCACTACTTCCAGGGCCTGGTCGGTGGGCACACCGGATTCCACCAGGTCTCCGAGGATCACGACCGAAATGGGACCCCGCCGAAGGTCGCCGTCGGCCATCCGGGACAGCATCTCAGGAGATACTCCACGGGAAATCGCGTCGGCCCCCGCTACGATCCAGGGCGCCTGAGTGGTACCCAGGGCCCGCCGCGCCACCATGAGCCTGTCGGCATAGGCATTGACGGCCGGGAGGATCCTGGCCGGTGGAACACGCTTGGCCGCCCCTTCCAGCGCCTTGTCGTACAGGGGTCCCGACGGGACACCCGCCTCCTCGGCCGAACGGGCGATGGCCTCGATCCTCTGAGCCACGTCGGCCGGGAACGTCTCCCGGACCTTCCGGGCCGCATCCTGGCCTGCCGCCGAAGCCGGCAGCATCAGGGCCACGCCCAGCAGGACCCATCGCACAACGCTCATGGTTCGCTTCGTCCTTTTCATATCCAGTTCGCTCAGCCCGAAGGTCCCGGCACGGGGCCGTGGGCCGTAGCGCTCCTCTGCCTTGAAGACGCTCACGGGCGTCCCTCCGTCACATCGTTCGACCCGGTAATCACGAGTGTAGCGTTTTCTTGACCCCATTCATCGGCGACACGGCCCGGAGCATCCTCGGGAAGGTACCACTGGCCATCCACCTGGAATCCGAAGTGGTGGGTCCCCGGGGGAATCCGCATGGTCGCGGTCCAACGGCCGTCCTCGAGGACGAGGGGCCGGGCCTCCCAATCGCTGAATCCGCCCAGGACGGACACCGAGTCCCCCACGGACCGGGGCAGCGTGAACACCACGGTCGAGCCGGATTCCGTGGACTCGAGGACCCTGACGGTGGTCGACCCTGCCGCCACCGGGCTCATGTCCAGGATCCGCAGTCCCAGGAACCCGCCGCCCTGGAGCCCCTGGGGGGCCCGGACCAGGGGATCGGGGACGCCCCGCCCTCCGTCCGCCCGCGCCGACCAACGGCCCCACAGCGATACGTGCAGGCCCACGTTGCCGGCGTAGACGACGCCCAGTGGGGTATCCCACACCTCGCCTGACAAGCGGAGCGTGGCGGGGCCGGAGAAGATCCACTCCAGAAAGCCCCGTTTGTACGGACCCGCTCGCCCCTCGTACAGGCCGGCCCCCGCCGTCACCAGCCCACGGGGGACCAGCGTGCTCGTTTCCAGGACCACGCCGCGGTGCCAGAGGTCCCGGGCGCCCCGGCGGACGAAATCCTCACGGTGGAGGGCGATCTCGGAACGCCCGCTGCCCACCTCGCCCCGGATCACCGTCGATACGGCCGACGTGTTCAGGCGCACCTGGGGCATCACCTCCATCGTGTTTGTCTCGTAGACGAACGGCGCGCCCACGCGGAAGGCGTATCCCCGGGCGCCGAGTCCGACATCGATCAAGCCGCCCCCGTCCGTCCACAACTCGCCCATC
>JAHEKK010000427.1 GCA_024638395.1 Gemmatimonadota bacterium
GAAGCGCCTGCATGGGATCCACGCTGGCGGCCCGGCGCGCCGGTAGGTATCCGGCGCAGAAGGCGACCGCGCCGAGCACCAGGGCCGCCGTGACCATGACGGCCACGTCCGCCCCCTCCACCCCGAAGAGGAGCGATCGGGCCATCCCACCAAGGGCGAACGCCACACCGAGGCCTACCACGCCGCCCACCACCAACATCCGACTCACCTGACGAAACACCAGGTTGCGCACCCGCGACCTCTCGGCACCCAAGGCCATCCGAAGCCCGATTTCCCGCGTGCGCTGCGCCACGGTATAGGCGAGTACGCCGTACAGCCCCACGGCTGCGAGGACCGTAGCGAGCGTGGCGAAGGCCGCCGCCAGGCCGCTGATCATCCGGTCCAGAAAAACGTTCTCCCGAACCTGCTGCTCCATCAGCTTCAGGTCCTCGATCGGCAGATCACCGTCGAGACGCCGGACCACTCCGGGAATGGCTCTCAGGACCGGGGCAGGATCGGACCCCGTACGCACGTAGAACGTGAGGAATCCCAGATCGTCGTCCTGCCGGTAGGGACGGAAGAAGATGGGCTGTTCTGCGTTCTTCACGTCGTTGTACTTCGTGTCCTGCACCACACCGACGATCTCGGTGTCCAGGTCGTCGCCACCCCCGGAGCCGATGAAGGCTCCCACGGTCTCCCTGCCCTCCAGATTGAACTTCCGCGCAAACGCCTCATTGACGATGGCCACCCTCGGAGCTCCCAGGGCGTCGGACACCGTGAACTCCCGCCCGGCGACGAGAGCCATTCCCATCGTCGAGAAGTACTCGGGACCGATCTGATTGAAACGGGAATTGCGGTCCACATCCGGGTCCTCGTTGTCGAAGCCCTGGACCCGTACGTCGTTTCCCCAGCTCTCACCGGTCAGCACCGCCACCATGCCCGCAGATACCTGAGTGACTCCCGGCAGGGCGGCGAGCTCGGCCTCGAGCTCCTGGAACAGGGCGGCGCTACGTTCCGGCTCATAGCCGTTAAGGGCGGGCGCCACGGCAAACGTCACGAGGTTGGCCGGTTCCATCCCCAGGTCGACCCGGCTCACGTTGACCAGGCTCTTGAGGAACAGCCCGGCCACGACCAGTAGGGTCATGGAAAGAGCGATCTGGGCGGTCACCAGGCTCGATCGGAAACGCGCCGCGCTTCGGGAACCCGAAGGTTGCCCGGTATTCCCCTTGATGATCGTCACCAGGTCCGGGCGGGTCGTGTGCAAGGCGGGAAAAAGCCCGAAGAGGATCCCGGTGGCCAGGGCCACGACACCGGTAAAGACGAAGACCCCGGGCTGCATCTCGAGATCGAGCGCCACAGTCGTCTCCGGTGGGAGCCACCGCCCGACCAGATTCAGGGTCCACATGGCGACCACGACGCTGGCCAATCCACCCAGGAGCGCAAGGAGGACCGACTCAGACAGGAGCTGGGCGAGGAGATGACGCCGCTGTGCACCCATCGATCCCCGCACGGCCATCTCCACCTTGCGTTGTGCGCCCCGCGCCAGAAGCAGATTCGCCACGTTGGCGCAGGCGATCAGGAGGACGAGTCCCGTGATGGAAAGAAGCAGTATGAGAGGCGTCCGGGTCTCACCGTGCAGGCTGCTCTGACCCCGTTGCCCTGCGGACAACTCCACGCGCTTCGCCCGAAACCGCTCCAGTGTCTGCTCGCTCATTCCTTCTTGAAGCGGCGCTTCCACCTCGTTTATGACCCCCGAGTACACGGCGTTGATGCGCGAGTCCGCCTGCGCCAAGGAGGTGCCCACGGATAGCCGACCGAACAGATAGATCCAATAGGAGCGGCGGTCCTCGAATCCCGACCAGGTCGGGCTCAGGACGGGGCGCATCGTCATCGGCAGATAGACCTCCGGGCTGGTCCCGAGGGTCGTGCCGTCGAAACCGGCAGGAGCCACCCCGACGATGGTCATGGGTTGGCCATTCACGAGAAGCGTCTGGTTCAGCACGCCAGGATCGCCACCGAGATGGGTCAGCCAGTACTCATGGTCGAGGACCGCAACGAAGTGCTCTCCGATGGTTTCGTCGTCCGCGGGCCGGAGAAGGCGGCCCAGGGCCGGTTGGAGGCCCAGGACCGGGAAATAGGACCCCGATACCAGCATACCCTGGCCACTCACGGTCTGGTTCTGCACGGCCAGATTCACACCGATGAGACGGTGGGCCGCGATCCCGGAAAAGCCGGTCGCCGCCTGCTCCAGATCGCGGAACATGGGGTAGCTGAACACCGACTGGCAGTCGCCGGCCCGCCCACAGGACTGGGAGCCCGGGTTCGGACCCGGGGCTGAGAGATTCACCAGCTCGTCCGGGGCGGACACTGGGAGCCGCCTCAACAACATCTGGTCGAACAGGGAATAGATCGCAGCATTGGCGCCGATCCCCAGGGCCAAGGAGATCACCGCCACCACCGTCAGGAACGGAGACTTCCGCAGCGTCCGAAATGCGAGCTTGACCACTCCCATCCACATCCTCCCAGCAGGAAACATCTCAGGAAGCCGACGTCGGTTGGACGATGCGGAGGCCCGGAAGGTTTCACGACAAGGGTCGGGGGCCGTCAGATCGGCGGAGGCGCCACGCCTGGAAGCAAGAACTTGGCGCCGGGTGGATTCGTCCCTGCACGACGAGGTCGAAACGAGGGGGCGTTGCATTCCTGCAACGTTGACGGGCCTCCCGTACGGGCTCTACGTGTAGGTGGCCGCCTGACAGGACGTGCACGCTGACGCGCCTGAACCGGTGTGGGGATGATGGGTCGGCGGCCGCCGGCAAACCCAACTTATCAAGCCCCACCAGGAGTTCCGATGCGACGTGCCGCCCTCCTCGCTCTGGCCTCTCTTTCCACGGCTGCGTGTTCCGAGCTCCAACAACCCGTCGGGATCCCCGTCGAAGCGCCGGTGCCCTCCAGCTCCGCCCTACAGCTCCAAGACGTGATCGTCGTATTCGATGACGACGTGCCCGACCCGGCGGCGACGGCTCGGAACCTCGTCAACGCAGGCGGGGGCCGCCTCGGTCATGTCTACGAGGCGGCGCTTCGAGGCTTCTCCGCGTCACTGCCGCCCCAGGCCGTCGAAGCCATCCGCAGGAATCCCAGGGTGGAATCCATCGAGGTCGACGGGGTCGTTACGGCAAGCATTGATCAGCCCAACGCCACATGGGGCATCGACCGGATCGACTCACCCGACGGGACCAACGGCATCTACACCTATGACTACGACGGCACCGGCGTCACGGTGTACGTCATCGATACAGGCATCCGGATCACCCATTCGGACTTCGGCGGGCGGGCCTCCTACGGTCCGGACTTCGTCGACAACGACGACATCTCTTCCGACTGCGAAGGCCACGGAACGCATGTGGCCGGCACGGTAGGTAGTGCCACGTACGGGGTGGCCAAGAACGTCAACCTCGTCGCCGTCCGGGTCCTCAACTGCCAGGGCTCCGGCAGCTACGCCGACGTCATCGCCGCCATCGACTACGTCACCGAGCAACCGGGGCCGCGAGTGGCCAACATGAGCCTGAGCGGCGGCGCATCGGGTGCCATGAACAGCGCCGTGAACAACTCCGTGGCCCAGGGCGTCGTCCACGCGGTCGCAGCGGGCAACGAAACCCGTGACGCCTGCCTCAACTCTCCGGCCAGCGCCACCGAAGCCCTGACTACGGGGTCCACCACCAGCTCAGACAGCCGTTCGGGCTTCTCGAACTACGGAAGCTGCCTCGACGTCTTCGCCCCGGGCTCCTCAATCCGCTCGACGGACTACTCCAGCGACGGGGCCTCGTCCATCAAGAGCGGAACGTCCATGGCGTCGCCCCACGTGGCCGGGGTAGCTGCTCTGTATCTG
>JAHEKK010000428.1 GCA_024638395.1 Gemmatimonadota bacterium
TACCGCCAGCGACCCACTCTGGAGACCCGGTTTCGTGTCGCGACCTACCGACTCCGGGAGTCGGCGGTGACCATGGAGGTACTGGTCGATGACCTCGACCGGGTCCTCGATGCCATTCCCGACTCGAGACCGGCCTGGCTCGTGGGCGAATCATTCGGCGGGGCCCTCGCCATGAGCTATGCGCTTGCACGACCCACCTCCGTCCATCGGTTGGTGGTCTTGAATTCGTTTCCCCATTTCGACCCCCAAATCAGACTGCGATTGGCCATCTTCGGCGTACGCCTCATCCCGGGCCCCGTCATGACGGCGGTCCGCCGCCTGACGGCATTCCGGCTCCATTCACGCCACACCCACCGAACCGAAATCAGAAAGTTCATGCAGCTCACAGCCACCACGACCCGCACCGGGTATGTGAATCGTCTGCGCATCCTTCGCTCCTACGACCTCCGTGAAGGCCTGGCGGGGCTCGCCACGCCAACCCTGTTTCTTGCGGCGGACCGCGATCGACTCGTCCCCTCCGTGCGCCAGGCAAGGCTCATGAACCGGTTGGTGCCCACGTCACACGTCCGCGTCCTCGCCGGGCATGGTCACATCTGCCTGATCGCCCCGGACCTGGACCTGGCCGACCTCCTTCAGGAGTGGTCCACCGTCTCGGACCGTTGTGGGCCATCCTCATGAGACGATGACCGCTGAGCCCGACCCTGCCGAGCGGTCGATCAGGCGACCATGCCGCCGAGGAAGATCATCAGAGCTGCTAACGTGAAAATCGGCGCACACAGCTTGTAAGGCAGGGGCTCGGCCCGGGAACCGGTGAAGAGGCTCACGGCGGCCATCACCAAGAGGAACAAGGCACTCATCTGAAAGACCAGCAAGGCTCCCGGGTTCGTCGGCCCCTGGACGAAGGCGGTGACCAGGACCAGAGCCGCCACGAACAGCAAGGCCACGCCCTCGACGATCCATTCCATCGTCAAGACATGGCGGTTGTCGGCGCTCAGCGGCTCGAAGCCCGCCACCACGGGCCGCGTCTTCACGAGATGCATCGCGCCCCAGAACCCGACGGAACCGGCGCCAGCAAAGAGCAAGAGGTAAGACAACATGACGCCCCTCCCAATTCGAGAGTCTTACACACCACTCCAACCCAAGGCGCCAGTCACCCACTGGGGCAAGCCAGTGGTAGCCCACGCCGAGGAGAGCGGCTTGGACACTCCACTAGGAGCTTGTGGGCGCGGCTCCTGCGGGTCTGTCGGGCAGAGTTCGGGGCCCGCGTCCGGGGGATGACGGGAAGTACTGACCTGTCACAACGGGGGGAAGGGATTTTGCCGCCCGTCCCCGTCCCCGAGGGGTGTCTCCGTACAAGACGACCACATTCGCGGGTGCGCGGGTCCTGATCGTCGAGGGCGACCCGGACACGGTGGCTCGAATGGCCGCGACACTTTCGGAACAACACACTAGGGCATCGGCACGTAGATGAACGTCACGAGCTCCCCCTCCGGCGTGGTCTCCGGATCCGTCACGTATTCCTCCCAGACCGGCCCGTGGGCCTCCCACTCGGCTTCCGTCTGCAGCATGCCTTCTCCCTTCATCCACTCAGTAATCCGGTCGTAGGTCTCGGACAGGCGACTGTAGGGCCCCCGGTGCGTGAAACGGAGAGCCGAGCCGCCGGGCAGTTCGTCCACGACGACATCGCCGCTTGGATCGCCCCCTTCCGCGCCGGACACCACCGGCATGGCCACAGTGAATTCGGCCTCGCCAGGCTCGAAGCTCGTGTAGATCGCTCGGGGCGGCCCCCCTACCTGCACGCCAGAGGACTCGAGGAACTCGTGGATCCGACCGAACGCGGCCGCGAATGCGGCCCCGATGTCCGACGGGTCAGTGCCGCTCTGCGTGTAGACCTTAGCCGCCCAGATGGGCTGTACCTCCACCTTCTCGGGAGTCAGGGGTGGATCTTGAGGCATGGTCAGGCTCTCCTGGCTCTATTGAGCTGCAAGTTGCATCGGGTCAGGGCCCTTCGCGGGGCGCTTCGAAGTCTACACAACGCCCCGCCGCGGGACATTCGTGCTCCTCTCTCCGCTGGCCTGCCAACGTGCGCAGGCCGAAAGCCAATCGCGGCAGAAACGGGGACCCCTGCCCCAATGCCTCGCAGGGTCTGTCTCGGACCACAGGTGAGGGACCTGTGCGACGCATCACTCGCCCGCGGGGACGCCTCAAGAAGCCCGTGCGGCGTCTCTGCCGGCGGGGAATCCGAAGTGCCTCCTTGGCATAGAGCTTGAAATCCGACGGTATGGGCGTGTGCCTTCGAGGGTCCAGCGACGACATCCCTGGCGCCGGCCTGAGGCATCGAGCCGCGTCGGGGTAGTCGACGGAGACTGTATCCCGCCGTAGAATATGTCCCGGCCCAGAGGGCTCCAAAAGACCTCGAAAGAAGCACTAGGGGGCGGGGCATCGGGCGTTTTCAAGGAAGTCGAGCCAAAATGGATTCTCAGCAGCGCCCCGGGGAGACCCCGGTTCCCCTTACGGGGGGCGGGGTGGTCTCCGTCCCCGCTCGCCTTCCCGAGTGGCCTCCCGTGCCCCTCCACACCCACCCGGAGGACCCTAATGCCCACCGGGTGACCTTCGAGGACCTGTTCGAGGCCCTACGAAGGCAAGCGTGGGTCGTCCTGCTTTCTCTGGTGGTGTGTCTGGCCCTGGCTGCCGTTTCCATTTGGCTCGAGCAGCCCACCTACCGGGCCACGTCCGTGATCCGCCTCGGCGAGGCCCGGGATGCAGTGACCCTGGGCATCGAGAATCCCATCGAACCCGACCGATCGGTCAACAGGCTTCTTTCGGAGATCGAGCTCCTGAAGAGCCGCTCCCTCCTGGGAGAAGTGGTGGACGCCTCGGGGTACCGCCTGGTCGCCGACTATCGCGGATTCTCCCCCGACCTCCTGACCGCCGCGACGGTCCGGCCCGACGCGGCGATTGACACCATCTCGTTCAGCTTCCTGGAGAACGGCTTCCGTATGTCGGCCCGACAAGGAGATGTCCTCGGGGAGTATGGGAGGCCGGCTTCGGTCGCGGGGGTTACGGTGGAGATCATGAGCCGTCCACTCGCGGCAATCGCCGACTGGCCCGTCCTTTCCCGGGAGGCCGCGATCGACGACCTCGCCGAAGCACTCGAGGTCCGGCCGAGGACTGAGACCAACGTGGTTGATGTCCGGGTGGAGGACCGGAATCCCGCCATGGCCCAGGCCCTGGCCAACCGCATCGTCACGCTCTATCAGGATGTCGAAGTCAAGTTCGCTCAGGACCGAGCACGAAAGCGCCGCGTTTTCCTCGAGGAGCAGGTCTCGACCACCAGCGAGAGCTTGGCCGCGGCCGAGGCGGGTCTCAGCGAGCTCCGCGCAACATCTCAGCTCTTCGATCCGAGTCAGGAGCTGAGGGCCCGGCAAGAGAACCGACTGGTTCTGGACATCCGGCGCAAGGAGCTGGATGCCGACTTGGGTATGCTGGCTGGTCTGCTTCTACAATTGGAGGAGGCTCCAGGGGAACAGCGCCGCGCCATCGTACAGACCCTGGTGTCGTCGCCCGGTATCGCAGAAAACCCGGTCATCCGCCAAGTGCATGACCAACTGACCATCTACGGTACGACCCTGGACTCCCTGACGACGGGCGAGTCGGCCGCGGCCTTCACGAGCCCCGTGGTGCGCAGGCTGGAGAGTCTGATCGCCACCACCGAGGCCGATCTGGAAGCGGCGATTCGGAGTCACGTTTCGGCGTTGCGGGCCCGCTCGGCGACGTCGCGCCGGAGGCGACGGATGATCCGCAGGTCGGGTGGCGTGTCGACGAAGATCTTGAGGTCGAACCGTTCCCGCAGCTGGGGTT
>JAHEKK010000429.1 GCA_024638395.1 Gemmatimonadota bacterium
GAGGGATCGCTGCATCTCCCGATCGAGGTCGTCCGAGGCGGCCTTGAGGAGGGGCGCCTGGCTCAGGGCCTGGGCCGTCGCCACGTCGGGAAGGGGCCGGTGACCCCGGGCCGCTGCGAGAAGCGACACGTAGTAGCCGAGGCTCTGATAACCGAGTCTCCGGCACAGGTTGTAGACAGCCACCCGGCGCATTTCGGAAAAGCGGCGATCCACCAGATAGGTCTTGGCCGCCACCACTTCCACGGACTCGATCTCCAGGGGCCAGCGCTTCGGGTTTTCGACGACGATGAGAGGCTTCACGGTGACCCGGAGAGGGTGTCGATGGAGAGGGCCGGGAACCCCTCGCAAGGGCATTCTCGGCCTGGCTGAAATCTACCCCTCCCCGGGACTCTCCAGTAGCCACTCGGCGGCCCTGGGTGTGCGGGACCCAGGCTCCGACCCGTATCAGCTCTTCCCTGTCGTTCGTTTCTTATACGCCCCAGGGACACACGACGTGCTCCCGGAGGGGCCTTCAACATTCTGAATGAGATCGACCGATGAAGACTTCGTCGTTGGTTATGATGGCGACCATCCTCGTGGCCCCCGCGGCGGTGGCTGCGCAGGACGGCAGCCAGGCCCGCTTGTCTTTCGAAGCACGGGCGGGGTACACCCTGCCTACCCGGGAGCTCGGCAGAACCGGGGTGCTGGGCACCCCCGGCCAAGGCTACCTGGCCCTCGAGGAAGCCGATGCGGGGCCGGTCTTCGGTGCCGGGCTGACGGCTCATCTGTCCGGCCCGCTCAGCGTCCGGGTGACGGGCGACTACGCTCCGGAAACAGACGCCCGGGGCCAATTCTTCTGCGAACTCTCTTCTCCGTGTCCTGCGGTGCTACAGCTCGTGGAAGCCCAGGTCCAACGCTGGTCCGTAGGGGCTGACCTGCAGCTTCGCCTACCCCAGGTGGTGGCCGCGGTCGAGCCGATGTTCTTCGTCGGCGTCGTTCGGAGGACCCACGAGGTACGCTGGGAGTCTCCCATCCTCGAGGTGCCCATACCGACCTCGTACGACCGTTCCAGCTACTACCTGAGGCCAGGCCTCGGCGCGTCCCGGAGCGCGGGACCCGTGGCCTTCTTCCTGGAGGCAGAGGCTCTCATAGGGGGTTTCGGTGAGACGCCGTTCCCCGACGGAACCGTCCCGCCGGATCAGCTGGGAGACCCTCGGCGACAGGTCGACCTCGGGCTGACAGCTGGAGTACGGCTGAGGGTTTGGTAGGACGACGAGCCGGGGGGCCGACCGGTTCTGGAGGTCGGCCCCCCGGCGGCTCTCGGCGGCGATGGGCAAAGGTGGCAGGGTCACACCGCTCCCTCAGCCCCACACCTCTCCGAAGAGTCGCATCCAATTCCCCCCGAGGATCTTCTCGACCCGGCCGACCGTGTGGCCCCGTGCCAGGAGTCCTTGGCCCACCCGCTCCATGCGGCGAGGGTCGTTGAGTTCCGGAACGAACAGAACCTCGTATTCCCTCGGGGCGCCGATGCCGCGGCGCTGACGCTCGTCGGCGAAGGCCTGGAGCGTGGACATGTACGCTTCGTCGGCCACGGTGGGTGTGATGGAGTTGTCGGTACCGACGCCCACGTGATCTTCGCCGCAGATCTGCACGGCGTGCTCGATGTGTCGGTAGAAGTCGTCGGCGGTGGCCGGCCCTTCGGGATTCAAGAAGGGCATCATGTAGATGCCGATCACCCCTCCCTTTGCCGCCAGGGCCCGTAGCTCTTCATCTCGCTTGCTGCGGGGATGCTGGAATACGGCCGCGCAGCCCGAGTGCGTGACCGAGACCGGGCCCGTCGCCATGTCGATGGCCTCGGCGGTCGTCCGCTGTCCGCAATGCGACAGGTCGACGAGAACGCCCGACTCGCCCATGGCTTCCACCAGACTCCGGCCGAACGCCGTCAGCCCCCCGTTGGTGGCCGCCAGGCAACCCTCGCCCACCAGGTTGGGTTGGTTGTAGGTGAGTTGGATGATCTTGACGCCCCGGCCGTGGAACTCGTCGAGGCGGGAGAGGTCCGTACCCAGCATCAAGGTGTCCTGGAACCCCATGATCAAGGCCAACCGACCCTCCGCTTTCGCGGCCCGGATCTCCTCCACGCTCTCTGCGAAACGGAGGACCTCGGGATGGGCCTCGACCTCCCGCGCCCAATAGTCCAAATGGCGCAAGGTGTCCTGGTAGGCCTCTTCCGGCGTGGCGCCGCCCCCGCTGGCGGTAACGTTCACTGCGGTGATGCCCGAGGCCGCGGCATTGTCGATCATCGCCTCGGTCAGCGGGGCTCCGATCCGGTCGGGGACGTTGAAGGGGCCGGGGCTGGCAAGGGCGTCCACGATGGACGCGTCCCCATACCCGGTCCAGGCTTCAGCCGCCGGCGCCTGGGACGGATCCTCGCCGCTGCCCCGATCGCCGCACCCGATGAGGGCCGCCGCCGGGACCGCAGCCAGCGTTCGAGCAAAATCGCGCCGGCTGATGGAAACCGGGGGAACGGAAGGGGACCGTTTCATGTGTGCCTCGACATGGGACCGGTGGACGCGAAGAACCCTGGCCTCCGAAGAATGAGAGCGTAGCGGAGGCGGCGACAGGGGAGGCCGGTGGGGCGAGACAGGGCCGGTCTCGTCGGATACCTTCGGAGCTTGAGCAGATTGGAGCTCCCATGCCGACCCAAGTCAGAGAGGCCGACTCACATGACCGATCCCCTGCCAAGGCAGGAGGTGCTGGACCTGGCGCAGGACGTGCGCCCTTGGGACATCATCGTGGTAGGGGGTGGCTGTGCGGGCCTGGGCGCCGCCGTGGAGGCCTCTGCCCGGGGCTACCGCACCCTCCTCGTCGAGAGGGAGGACTTCACCAGCGGAACGTCCAGTCGCAGCACCAAGCTGGTGCACGGCGGGGTCCGCTATCTCCGGCAGGGGCACATCTCCCTGGTGATGGGCGCGCTCAGGGAGCGGGGCCGCCTGCGGCGGAATGCGCCCCATCTGGTTGCGGATCTCCCCTTGGTGATCCCGAGCTACACCCAGTGGGAAAGGGTGTATTACGGCGTGGGCCTCAAGGCGTACGACCTCCTCGCCGGGCGGAAGAACCTGGGGAGGTCCCGGGTCCTGGGCCGCGGGGCGACGCTGAACCGCATCTCCACCCTCCGTGGGGAAGGACTCCGGGGCGGGGTGGCGTTGCACGATGGCCAGTTCGACGACGCCCGCCTCGGATGGACCCTGGCCCGAACGCTCTTCAACCTGGGCGGCGTTGCCCTGAATCACGCGGAGGCCGTGGGGTTCATCGAGTCGCGGGGTGCGGTCCGCGGAGTGCGGATTCAAGACGGGCTCACCGGGGAGGAGTGGCAGGCCCGCGCCAGTGTCGTCGTCAACGCCGCAGGCCCCTGGGCCGATGAAGTCCGCGCAATGGACGAGCCTGACGCCGGACCGGGCGTCGTGATCAGTCAGGGCGCCCACATCGTGGTGAGCAGCGCTTTCCTCCCGGGAAACACGGCGATCCTGGTACCCTCGACCGACGATGGCCGTGTGTTGTTTGCCATCCCGTGGCACGAGCACGTGGTCATCGGCACCACCGACGTGGGTCTCCCGGCGCCCACTCGGTGTCCCAGGGCCTCGGAGGAAGAGATCGACTACCTCATCGAGCACGCCGCGCGGTACCTGACCAGGCCCCCCGCCCGTAGCGACATCCTATCGTCCTGGGCCGGGCTCCGGGCGCTGGTTCGGTCGGGCTCGAAGGTGGCGACGTCGGAGATCTCCAGGGACCACGCCATCTCCTCGCGTGACATTTCAGCCTGGCCCAGAGCTTCGCGATAATCCGGGTCCGGTAACCCCTGATGCAGCAGC
>JAHEKK010000430.1 GCA_024638395.1 Gemmatimonadota bacterium
CTTCAGGTGGTCGACCAGGTTGTCGCCGTTGTCCCACACGCCGGCGAATTGGTGGCCGGCGCCCCGGAAGTTGTTGTTCGTGTGACCCATGTAGAACAGGCCTCGTTCCATCCCCTCCTCGGTGATGGCCCGGAGCGCCGCTACCTCGTCCGTACCGTCCGGGAAGTCCTGATAGAGCCACGTCACCGAGAGCTTGTCGTAGTCGCCGATCCGCCGCAGATAGGCGTTGGACAGGTCGATGGTGCCGTCGTCCGCGAGCTGCACCAGCGGCGCCGGGTAGTCCATGACGCTCTCCCGGCCATAGGCGCTGGCCAGGTAGTTGTGGGGGAAGCCCAGGGTGTGGCCGACCTCATGGGCCGAGAGCTGCCGGACCCGGGCCAGGGCCATCTCCACCGCATCGGCGTCACCCGCGACCTGCGCCAGGTACTCGAAGCCAGGCGCGTCAGCCAGTCCGCACGACTCGTAGTACATGCCCTCACCGGCGGGGAACGGCGGCAGGACACCCTGCCCGTGGAGGTAGTCCTGACGCAGGCGCAGGCTCCCGAGATTCACGTTCCCCTTGATGATCTCTCCGGTGCGGGGATCCACCACCGAGCTGCCGTACGAGTAGCCCCGGGTCCTCCGGTGGGTCCAATGGATCATGTTGTACCGGATGTCCTGGGGATGCGCCCCCTCTGGTAGCACCGCAACCTGGAAGGCATCGATGTAGCCCGCCGCTTCGTATGCCTGGTTCCACCACTCGGCACCCTCTATCAAGGCGCTACGGATGGGCTCGGGGACCCCAGGGTCCAGGTAGTAGACGATGGGCTCGACGGCCTCGGATCGGTCGGCCGTGGGATCCCGCTTCTCGAGGCGGTGCCGGGCGACCCAACGGAGCCGGAGGTCCTCGTCGATCGGCGTCGCGTAGTCGTAGATCGTGGGTCCGTTGGTGCCCACCCGTGGATCGGTGACCCGGGGCGAATACCCATCATCGGGCAGCCGGACGAAGGAATGATGTTGCCGAAGCGTAATGGCCTCGCCGCTAGCGGCGACACCTCTCACCAGCGGGCCCGGATCGTCGCTGGTGAAGGTGAGGATGGCCTCCACCTCGGTGTTGTCGACAAAGGAGAGGATGGCCTCCGGGTACAGCGCGCTCCGGCTGGCATCGAGCTGGAAGCTGCCCTGGCCGCGGCTGGCGATCTGGTCCACCACCCCGCGGGCGTCCCGGAGGAAGAAGTCCGTGCCGTCGACCAGCACTCGGTCTCCGGTCTGCGCCGCGACGTCGAAGCCCCAGTGGACCGAAGGCGCGAAGGCCTCCTCCACGGCCTTCACCTCTTCCGGGTTGTCGCTTTCGGCTCGGTACTGATAGTTGGGCTCCATGAGCAGCACCCGAGGCCCGATCTTCTTGGCCGTGAGAAGGTAAGTTCCCCCCAGCTGACCGCGGTCGATCCCGACGGGGTTGCTGCCAAGGCCGGAGGCCATCGACACGAGGTACAGGAACTCCGTGTCCAGCGGAGCGATCTCCCAATAGAGCTTGCCCGTGGACTCGTCCCAGTAGAGATCGAAGAACCCTTCCATGGCGGTCATGCCCACGGTCTTGTCCTCGATGGATGGGATCTCCTGGGCCTGAATCGCTCGCGGGCCGGTGAAGAGAAACTGGCAGGCAACCGCCAAGCCGATCAGGCTGGCCAGAACATCGGTGGGCCACTTGCGGTGGCGTCGCGCTTGGGCCGTCATGCGTAACCTCGTGATTTGGAATCGCAACGTGAAAAGCCCGCTGTGGGGCGGAGCCGCGCCGGGGCGAGGACGCCCACCCACCGGACTCGGTCCGGGCCGGGGCTGGGGTGGTCGGCAAGCTACGGCGGGCCACTCCGGTCAGCCAGTCACCCGCTGTGCGGGCCTGCGGGTGGGCGCCCTCGAGAGCAGATCTGGCCTTTCGTGGAAATGGAGCAGGCCGGGACGCTGCCTCTTCGCGTCTGGCTCATGTTCGAGGGATACGAGAACATCGCGACCGTCGGCGACTACCGACACGTCGATCGGTTCCGGGCATTGGGGCTCCGGGCCGGCTTCGGCGACCGCGTCAGGCTGGGGCCGATCAAGGTCATCGTGGACGGCTGGCTGGACACGCGCACGTCAGCCAACTACGAGCCTTACGCAGACGCTCCCCATCTCCGGGGCTACTGCTGGCGGGAAGAGGACCCAGCGGACTACCGGGAGCTCGTCTGGCGAGCCCACGAGGCCGGCTTCCAGCTGGCCATCCACTGCGACGGCCTCCGGGCCACCGACATCATCCTGGACGCCTACGAAGAAGCGCTGGCCTGACTCCCCTGGGACGGCCACCGGCATCGCCTCGAGCACGTGCCGATCCTCACGGACGAACAGATCGAACGGATCGCGCGCCTCGGGCTCTCGGTGTGCACGGTGCCTTCCTACCGCATGGAGCCCTGGTACAAGGAGATGATCTGCAGGGCCTACGGTGAGGACAGAGCCTACCGTATGACGCTCCGGTACCGGGAGCTCGTTCAGGCTGGCGTACACGTGTCCGACTGCCACCCGTGCGAGCCGCAGTGGCTCGCTCCGTTGAGACAGATCGACCTGTACTCGGTGGAGGGTCCGCTCAACTCCGCCAACCGCTTCACGCGGGAAGAAGCGGTCGCCATGTTCACCTCGGACGCCGCGAAGGCGAGCTACGAGGAGGCCGACAAGGGCCGCATCCGTGCGGGTGCCTTGGCTGACCTGGTGGTCCTGTCGGACGATCCCCTGACGGTCGCCGACGCCGGGCTCCGTTCCATCCAGGTACTCCGCACCATCGTGGGCGGTGAGACGGTGTCGCAGCTGGAAGCGGGGAACGCCAGGACGAGGGACTGATCGGATTCGTACCGGAGGTCTACCGAACCGGCGGCGCGGAAACACCCCTCAGGCAATCGGCACCTGCTCCGCGATGGGGATGGCCGATTGATCGACGAAGCTCTGTACCCGCTCCTCCGCCATGGGCTCGGTGATCATGCTGACCGCCGTCAGTAGCGCCACGTTCACGAGCATGCCCCAGACGCCCGGGTGGACCTCGAAGGGCGTAGGCCACACCCAGGTGAAGACGGCACCGACCGTCACGCCGCCCACCAGCCCCGCCAGGGCGCCGGCCCTCGTGGCTCTCCGCCAGAAGAACGCGGCCACCACCAAGGGGAGGAACTGCACCAGGCCCGCGAACGCGGCGAGCACGAGGCTGATGATGGACTGGGGCGTGTCGAGGGCCATGAGGTAGGCCGCGCCACAGAGGACCAGAACGAGGAACTGGGTGAGACGCAATTGCGTCCGGTCCGAGCTTCCGGGGCGGATGCGGACGAAGATATCCCGGACCAGCATGGAGGATGCCGTATGGGCGATGTTGGCCCCTGTGGACATGGCAGCCGCGAGCGCGCCGGACAGCAAAAGGCCCACGACGACGGGGTGGAATTCGGCCCTGGCAACGAGCTCCAGGAGAATGCGGTCGGGCTGCTCGAGATCCTGAATCAGGAGCACCCCCGCGAACCCGACGAAGATGATGGGCACCATCAGGAGCCCGTAGAGGGGGTAGAGCAGGATGGTACGGTGGATCGCCGTCTCGCTCCGGGCGCCGTACGCCTTGCTGAACAGGTGCGGCCACATGGAGAGGCCGAAGACGGTGACGGCGATGCTGCTGGAAAAGGCCGCCCAGCCCATGGCTCCGTCGTGTCCGGGAATGACCAGATAATCAGGCGCCTCGACCACCAGGCGCTCGAACATCGCGCCCACGCCTCCGTAGAAGCGCCGCGGGATCGCGAGGCCCACGCCCCAGGCCACAACGACCATGAGGATGCCCTGCAGGACATTGGTCCAACCGATGCCGCG
>JAHEKK010000431.1 GCA_024638395.1 Gemmatimonadota bacterium
CCCCCTGATCCGCCCATGAGAGCAGGAGCCGAGGATTCTCCACACCCCCGGCAGCCAACACGAAGACAGCTGCACGCACCGACAGCTGCTCTCCACCAAGGCTCGAAGCCGTCATCCGCTCCACACCGCGCCCCCGAGGGGTCACGTCCACCGCCGTCGCGTGGAGCCAAAGGGTGACGCCCTCCGTCTCGGAGACCCATGCGGACCGTTGTTCTCCCAGGCGGACCGGGTGTCGGACGATGTAGCGAGGATGGAGCCCGGCCGGAGCGGTTGGGATCGCGTCTCCACTCGCCCCGGGCCCTCCTGCGAAAGCCGGATCCATCCCCAGGAACCGGTATGCATCCGGGTAGTGAGGGGCCAGAACCGAGGCGTCGATGGGCCACCCGAGTGAGCCGGCCCAGGGCTCCTCCACGAAGTCGTCGGGATCCAGAGTGCCACAGTGGCCGGCCCATACCTGGGAGGCGCCCCCGAGAGCTCGCGTTCTCGAGCCCGTGAGGTCGTCGACGAAGCCCGTCTTCGCGCCATGGTTGAGCGCCTGTGGCCCTTCCTCCGGTGCGAGGCCCCCGCTCTCCAGGACCACGACTTCGCGGCCCTCCTCGGCCAGGACCTGCGCCAACGCCAGGCCAGCGGGTCCAGATCCGACGATGCAGACATCGGCCCAGACCTCTCCGGGGCTACCCTGCGCCAGGTCTCGGATCACGGCGCCAACCGAAAAGGCACCGCACCCTCGAGCCCGAGCGACTCCACTTCGTGCTCGGAGACGATCCATCCATCCGCCACCAGGATCCGCCCCGCCGAAAAGTCCGCTTTCATGGCGGCGTCCTCCCGCCTCCGAGCGACCGCGCGGCGGCGGAGCCTTGCCCCCAGGATTCCGCCCCCCAGGGCCACGGTTGCAATTCCGGCGATGGCTTGACGTCGGTTCAAGGGGCGTGCCGCTGATGAAGGTCATGGAGGGGGGCTGCTAACCATCGAGCGGCGTGACTAGTCGGGCAACCTCACCTTGTACACGACCGCGACCGCTGCTTGGCTCCCGCCGCCCCTCACCCGCACCTGGGCCGCATAGTCTCCGGGCGTCATGGCTGACGTCGTCACCCTCAGCGTGAGAGTCGCCGGGGTCGAGGCCCGGGACAGCGAAGCGGTCAACCATCCGGTGCGGCCTTCGTAGTCGATTTCTGCGTCCAGCCCCGTGACCTCACCGTTGCCGTCGTTGGTCACCCGTATCTCACGCTTGTCGGGCAGTTTGCCGCCGACCCGGCTCCGTATCTCCAGGGCTCCGGGCGACACCGCAACCAGGGCCAACACGTCGACCACCTGGAACTCGACGTCCACCTCTGCGGTGTTCCTCGGCCCGGAAACGGTGACGGTCCCCTTGTATGTGCCCTTCGGCAATCCTGACGCCTGAGCGGAGATCCTCAGGTCGGCGGGCGCCCTTGAGCGGGTCAGGGTAGCGGTCAACCAGGACTCGCTCCCCCCCTTCGACTCCGCCGCAGCGGTCAGGCCGTCGAGGGTGCCAGTCCCTCCGTTGGTCACTGCAACGGTCGTCGTGGCCGCTCGGGCACTCCCGGCCGCCCCCGTAAGCGCCACGGCACCCACGGCGGTCCGTACCTCCGGCCCTCGCTCGGCAACGACCTGGGCAACGCCCACGAGCCCGTCCACCGTGGCGGTGATCAACGTCTCTCCGGGCCCCGTGGCCGTCACGAAGCCTTCGGCGTCCACCTCGGCAACGGTCTCATCCAGACTCGCCCACCTCACCGACCTTCCGGTCACGGGGTTCCCGTCCTGGTCCCGCATTTCCGCTGAAAGGGCCGTCCGATCATGAACGAGAGCCTCCACCCGGGGTGGAACGATGCGGATCTCCCCGACCGCGACCGGCTCGATGTTGGTATGGGTACAGGTCGACAGCGCCATTAGAAGCAGGGCCGGCGTCAGTCCCCGACCGACAAAGGCGACAAGCCTCCTTGTGCGTCGGGGGACTCCACGGCTCGGCGGCTCCCCCGGGCCCGGGTGTGCGACCGGGCTGGCATGATTGGACACGGCGTCCTCCTTACTTCGCAACCATCGCCGTTGGACTGCGCGAGTCCGCTCCCACGGTAGCTCGCCGGAGTCCCGCTAGCCAGACCCGAAGCGGAGGTCCGGCGCCGGGTCACGACCCCCGGCCCCGAATCTCGAAGGCGCCGATGGTGGGGGGATTCCGGTACGCCCTACCTGCGTAGTCGTGGGTCACGCCCACGCTGGCGTCCCCGCGTCCCACCGCCGAGGAAGGCTGTGGTACACGGCGCGTCGAGGGGTGGAGACGCGACCCTCCCTCCACGCCGTGGCTCTCCTGCCCGTGGGCAGCCGTCAATGCATCCAGCGAAGCAAAGTCGACACCGTTGTAACGGACCGTCGCGGGATCGCCGTTCCATTCATGGAGGTTGTAGTCCAACCGGACCCCGTTCAGAGCCACCGAGCGGTGGGAGCGGAACGAGTAGACCCCGTTGTCCGCGAGCAGGTTGTTCTTGATCTCGCAGTCGACGACCTCCGTCGAGAAGGTGGCGATGCCGGACTCGCCGTTTGAATCGCACGTGTTGTGGTGAAGCCGGTGTCCGGAGCCCGTGAAGCTGATTCCCGCCGTCCGATTGCCGAAACACAGGTTCCCGTAGCAGTGGGCGTCCGAGGAGTCAGCTTCGAGTTGAATCCCGTGGTTCAGAGTGCCATCCAGCCCGTTCTCGAAGACCTCGTTGTAGCGGATCACGGTACCGACCGAGAACGTCTTGATGCCGCTTCGGTCGTCCAGCAGTGCCGCGTTGCGATACACGGAATTCCCCTCGATCAATTCAGCTCCACCCCCGGCCCGTGGCGTGTCCACGCCGATCCCGTTTGCGCCGTTGCCGTGGGCGAGGCAATTCCGGATGCCACATCCCGGTCCGCTGGATTGGAGGCGGATGCCCACGGTCCCGTTGTCTGCTGCCGTAACCCCGTCCACCGTCGTGTCACGGGCCCCGGTCAGGTTGATCCCGATGGTTCCGTTCCGTGAAAACGACCCGCCCTGAATGGCAAACGTGCTGCCGGAACCGGCTCCGCCGCCCGAGAGCTGTTGAAACCCGATTCTCGCTCCGTCGGTGCAATCCACGTTCGTGAGGCTGACGTGGACCGGGGCCATACCATCCGTGCGAAGGACGGACAGGCCTCCACCCTGCAGAACGAGGTCGCTGAGGGCCGTTCCCGCGCCACGGATACCGAAGGGCCGGTTGCCGGACCCGAGGAACACCGGGCGACCGATTGAGCCCGACCCCTGGTACAGGAGGCCCCCCTCGAACCAGAAAGGTCCGTCCGACGCCTCGTCCCGTAGGAACGTGGAGCCGGCTCGGAACTGAACAGTATCCCCCGCCACGATCTCGCCGGCTGCCACGGCCAACTCGACACGAGCGAGGCTCCGCCACGCCGCCGACGAGTCGGTCCCGTGGTTCGAGTCGTCACCAGCCCGGGAATCGACGTAGTAGGTCCCCTCGACTGCCGCCCTCGCCGACCGGGCGATCCTTCCAGCGCCCGTCCCCGTACCGGCAGGCGGCCCGGCGACCGCCGCGGCGAGATCCTCCAGACCGCCGCACCCGCCCAAAACCGCCAGAGCTCCGGCCCCGGCGGACCACCGTACGAGTTCCCGCCTCGACATGTGCACGTCGTGCCCGTCGGCAGCCACGGTAGCCTCCAAGGTGTGGGGAGATACCCCGCAAAAGGGGTGAGCCCCCGCATCCTAAGCCGGCGAACGGCCGCGGGCGAGTCGAAAACCCATCTGTCCGCTTCCTTGCCCGGAGCGCCTCTCAGGTAGTTGATTGTCCGCCGTGAACTCGCCCCACAGCCACAC
>JAHEKK010000432.1 GCA_024638395.1 Gemmatimonadota bacterium
CAGGCGTCTTACCTGGTCCGGGGCGACACCGAGACCAACACGGTCATGATGGGCGACCACGAAGAGGGCTTGGGCTTTCTCAGGAACGTGGCCATCGACCAGCACCTGCTTCGGCGGAATCGCCATTTCGACCTGATCGAGGTCGTGGAAGCTCGCCCGGAGCTGCTCGGCATCGGCCTCGACGAGAATACGGCCATCGTGGTCCGGGGAGACGACTTCGAGGTGGTGGGACAGAGCTATGCCGTGATCTACGACAATCAGGCGACGCTGGATGGGGGCGGGCGCTTCTACTTCCTGGCTCCGGGGGACCGGTACGACATGTCGACACGGAAAGCGACGCGTCCTTCGGCGGGTGAGGAACCCCTCGAGCGGGTGACGCCGACCCCTTGGCCCAACCGTTGACCCTATCCACGTTACTATCCTCACTATCCTCAGCCGCGGCGCGCCCGCGGTTTCCAGCCTCTACTCTGATCCCACGCCCGGCCCTGATCTGTCATGTCCGCTCCCATACAAGCCACGCTTCCAGACGGTAGGGTCATCGAGCTGGAGCCGGGGGCGACCGCCCTGGACGTGGCCCGTGCCATCGGCCCAGGTCTCGCCAAGGCCGCTGTGGCCGCGGTGGTGGACGGGGAGACCGTAGAGCTGAGCCGGCCACTGCCGTCCGCGTCCGACGTTCGCCTCCTCACCGACAGGGATCCGGAGGCCCTGGCCGTCCTGCGACACTCCGCCGCCCATATCCTGGCGACGGCGGTCCGTCAGGAGATCCCAGGCGCCGGGATCGGGTTCGGACCTGCCATCGACGACGGCTTCTACTACGACTTCGAGGTGCCCGAGCCCTTTACGCCGGAGCAGCTGGAGGCGTTCGAAGAGGGGATGGCTGCCGTGGCCGCCGAGGATCAGCCCTTCGAGCGGCAGGTGGTCACCAAGGCGGAGGCTGAAGAGCTCTTCGCCGACGACTCGTTGAAGCTCGAACGACTGGCGGAGTTCTCGGACGACGAGGTGATCTCCGTATACCGGAACGGTCCTTTTCTCGATCTGTGCAGGGGGCCTCACGTCCCGACCACGGCCTCGCTGAAGCACTTCAGGCTGCTCAACGCCGCCGGCGCCTATTGGCGGGGCGACGAGAAGCGGCAGATGCTCCAACGCATCTACGGGACCGCTTTCTTCAAGAAGCAGGATCTGGATGACCACCTCCACCGGCTGGAAGAGGCGAAGAAGCGGGACCACCGGGTCCTGGGCAAGCATCTCGACCTGTTCTCCATCCAGGAAGAGGTAGGCCCGGGGCTGGTCCTTTGGCACCCCCACGGTGGCCGGATCCGGCACCTGGTTGAGGACTTCCTCAAGAAGACGCTCATCGAGCACGGCTACGAGCTGGTATTCACGCCTCATGTAACGAACGAGGAGTTGTATCGGATCTCGGGCCATCTGGAGGTCTTCCAGGAGGGGCTTTGGCCGGTCATGGAGGACGAGGGGGATCGCTTCCGTATGAAGCCGATGAACTGCCCCCACCACTTCATGATCTACCGCTCCCAGACCCACTCCTACCGGGACCTGCCCCTCCGCTATGCGGAGTTGGGTACGTGCTACCGCTATGAGCGTTCCGGCACGCTCCACGGAATGCTGCGGGTCCGTTCGTTCACCCAGGACGACGCCCACATCTTCATCCGCGAAGACCAGATCGAGGAGGAATACAACCGGCTGCTCGATCTGGAGGACTATCTGCTGAAGGTGTTCGGCTACGAGTACCGCACGGCTCTGTCCACGCGCCCCGAGAAGGCAATCGGAGATCCGGCCATCTACGACGCGGCGACGGAGCGGTTGGGCTCGGTGCTGAGGGACCGGGGCCTGGACTTCGAGGTCGACGAAGGTGGCGGTGCGTTCTACGGGCCCAAGGTGGACATCCTCGTCACGGACGCTCTTGGCCGGGAGTGGCAGGGAGGCACGTTCCAGCTCGACTTCCTCATGCCGGAGCGATTCGGCCTGCACTACGTCGGTGCCGACAACCAGCGGCACAACGTGGTAGTCATCCATCGTACGCTCCTGGGCTCGATGGAGCGGTTCATCGGGGGTTTGGTCGAGCACTACGGCGGCGCGTTCCCCCTCTGGCTCGCGCCCGAACAGGTCAGGATCCTTCCCGTCTCGGAGCCATCCGCGGATGAGGCCCGATCCCTCGTGGCCGATCTCAAGGCCGCCGGCATCCGGGCGTCCCTGGACGACCGCGACACGCTGGGATACCGCATTCGTGCCGGCGAGACGCAGAAGGTCCCCTATCTTGGCATCATCGGCGAGCGTGAGGCCGACACGGGGGCCGTGGCGGTACGGAAGCGGGGCGCCGAGGAGAAGCAGCTGGTCATGGACCGGAGCGCGTTCATCGAGCGTCTCCAGGAGGAGGTCCGGACCCGGTCCCTGATCTGAGACGCGGTCCGCCTCCCCACGGAGTCCCCCGCGGAGGCCCGGCTGGGCAGCGGGTTCTTGACCGGGGCTCAGGGCCCGGTAACTTTCGGGTTCCTCGGTCGTGGGGGCTGGCGAGTCCCGGGGACGTGACGGTTTGCCGGCATGGGGGGAACAAGGAGGAAGCAGGGGACTGACCACCCCTCACCTTTCGTCAAAAACGACGGCGGGTCCATAGGTCCGGTAAAGGAGCCGGAAGGCCCTGCCGGTGGTCTATGGCCCGGGACACCCGGGCCTTCGTATTTTCAGGACATGATGGGCGGGAAGGGTCCCGCCACTCGCGAACCACAGGGAGACGAGAGACATCACAGACAAACGAGTTCGAGTAAACGAGCAGATCCGGATCAGCCCAATTCGCCTGATCGACGAGGAGGGCGGCCAGGTTGGCATCGTTTCCCTGGACGAGGCTCGCGAGCGAGCCGCCGACAAGGGGCTGGACCTCGTCGAGGTAGCCCCTGACTCCCGGCCCCCCGTGGTCCGCCTCATGGATTACGGGAAGTACAAGTACGAACAAGCACGGGCTGCCCGGGAGGCGCGAAAGAAGCAGCACACGATCCAGGTCAAGGAGGTTAAGTTCCGGCCTGGAATCGAAGATCATGACTACGATTTCAAGCTCCGCCATGCGCGGCGGTTCCTTGAAGAAGGCAACAAAGTAAAGCTCACGATGATGTTTCGCGGGCGTCAGGTCACCCATCCGGAATTGGGGCGGGACGTCCTCGACCGGGTCCGGGACGACCTGGCGGACCTGGCAAAAGTGGAACAGCATCCGAGCTTCGAAGGGCGCCAGATGTCGATGGTCGTGGCGCCCCTGAAGACCTGAGAGGACAAACAAGTGCCAAAGATGAAGACCAACCGGGGCGCGGCGAAGCGGATCCGCAAGACCGGTTCCGGGAAATTGCGGCGGATGCGGGCCAACAAGTCCCACATCCTCACGAAGAAGAGCCCCAAGCGGAAGCGGCGCCTCCGGTCTGCCACGTTGGTTTCCAAAGCCGACGCGAAGCGACTGAAGCGCATGCTCCCCTATTCGTAGGAGGAACCGATGCCACGTACGACACATTCGGTTGCTCGGAACAAGCGGAAGAAGAAGGTCCTCAAGGCGGCCAAGGGGTACTTCGGCGGCCGGAAGAACCTCTACCGGACAGCCAAAGACGCGGTCGAAAAGGGGTGGGAACACGCCTACCGGGACCGGAAGAAGAAGAAGCGTAATTTCCGGCGCCTCTGGATCACCCGGATCAACGCGGCGGCTCGGGAGAACGAGCTTTCCTACTCTCGATTTATGAATGGGCTCCGGCGGGCCGGCGTGGACCTTGATCGAAAGGCCCTCGCGGACCTGGCGGTTCGGAGCCCCGATGCGTTCCAGGCCCTCGCGGACCAGGCCGAGTCGGCCCTG
>JAHEKK010000019.1 GCA_024638395.1 Gemmatimonadota bacterium
CCCGCCCTCTCCGCCCCCTTTGCCGGTCTGTCCCGGAGGCCCCCCCTTGATGTAAAGGCGCATGCCAACGTCACCGCCGCGGAAGTTGGACCCGTACCCGATGCCGTTGCTACCTCCGGGCTCTCCATTCCAGGGCGAATAGTTGTCTGGTGGGTTGCTATAGTCCCACTCCTCGCCCGGGTCAGGAAGGTCATTGGCGACGACGGTGTCCGCGTCATTGTCGTCCCAGATATCCGGTGGCGTGAACGGGAGCACACACTGGCTGACGGTGCCGCCGTCGCTCACCCTGGCCACCGCTCTGGCCTGGACGTCGATATCGAAGATGCCCAGAAGCCGCGCAAACCAGGATGGGATGTTTTGCCGAGTCACCACTACTTCCACTTCTCTGGTGTCCCAGTCCGGATCAATTGCCACTTCCGAAGGCTGCACCATGACCTGGTCGACGTAGTTCACGGTTGCATAGGCAAGGGCCCGCGTGTTGGCCTCCGCTTCGGCTGCCAGGCCGACCTCGTCGATGAAAGCGCTGGCTCCCGCCAAGGCCGCCGCATCTGCGACGCGTTGCGCCTCGCTTCGTGCGTTGAACCCCAAACCCACGTCGATGGCCAGAGCCATCGAAGCAAGGAGGCCGAGCAGCAGAATCGCGAAAAGGGCGAGCGTTCCGCCGCGTTTGTTCTTGATTATGGAGATCAACCTCATCGCAGTCCCGTTCTCGTTACCGTGGCCGGTTAGAATCCAAACAATCCCAGAGGGCCGGGAAGCAAGTTTCGAGCCGAAATACAGGGCCTGGTGGGGGTAGGTACGACGCCCCCATGGAGAGCTTGTGGTTCGTCAGGTGACTCGACTCCGCAGCATCGTCGCGCCTCTGCAACGTCAAGTATGCCTTCTGATCCTAGCTCGAGGGCCCCCGGGTTGCTGCCGCCGCCAGGTCGATCTCCAGAATCTGGATCGAGGGGGCGGACGGGTCCGCCGGAAGCGGCCGAATCCATGGAGGGTAATCCTGCGCCACCAGTCGACCGTAGACCGTCGCCTCTTCGTCTTGGCCGACGTACGGCAACCAGAACAGGTTGGGGCAGATCGCGATATGGGTGATTCCGCGCTCGAGGATGATTGCCCGGGCCTCGGCATCCGTACCGCTCATGACCCGGTGGCTGGCCATGATGCCGTCTTCGTTTCGATGATAGGGCGTGGCCACGACGCGGCTCCCGGTCCGATAAAGGACTTCGGGCCCCCAGAAGATCGGGGCGAGCAAGATCGGCGACACGTCCGGCACACCGCGGAGTGAGCTCAGGCCCTCGATGACGGCAGAGGGCCCGCACGCATCGATCTCCGCGTAGTCCTTTCGACCGCCGAGAGCGGTACCGAGGACGGCCGATGTGGCCACGGGGCCGATCGCAACGGAGCACACCACCCCGACCCTGAGCGCCGCCTGGAGAAGTGACGGTCGGACGCGCCGCAAAGCACCTAGGGCCCTGGACAGCCCCCAGGCCAGCGGCAGGGTGCTGATCAGGTGTACATAGGCTTCCCACCGGACCTGCTCGAACGTCGCGAGCCCTTGAAACCACACCAGAGCCAGACCCAAGGCAAGCCAAATCCTACGGTGTTCGGGACCTTGGGACAGGAAGCCCCAGATGCACAACGGAAGCCCGTATAGGAACGGTTCCGTCGCCATCATGATTTCGGTCGCGTCGATCCGGCCCACGAGGGGTACGTACTCGGCCGTGTGGTCCAACCACAAGGACCACAACTCAGGTGGGAAATCAGCGGCCGGCCCTCCCCAGAAGCCGGGGAAGAGCAATGCCATGATTGACGCACAGACGGCGGCACCAGCGACGGCCGTCGTCCAGCGGGCCGTCGGGCCCCTCTCAGATCGGATGGCCGTCGAAAGCGCCCAGAAGACTGCCATCAAGCCGAACAACACCGAGTGGACAACGGACAGGCGATCGTACTCAACAGAGAGCGTCCCCGCCTGCGGCCCGTCCAAAGCGAGAGCAAGGACGCACACGGCCGTGGCTGCCGCCGCGACCCACAGGTTCGCCTTGGCGGCCTCTCGGTCGCCGCTCATCACCCATTGGAAACCGAGGGCAGCAAGCAGGGGAAGAGCGGTGACCAGTCCTTCTGTACTGATCCAAAGGCCGATGCCTATACCCACGCCCGTGAGGGCCCCGGAGATTCGAGTCGGCCTCAGAAGCGTGTGACAAGCCCCGACCAGGGCTAGCGCAAAGACCGCCGCCTGAACCCCGTGATGGTCGGGCCGAGCGTAGGAAAACAGGACAATTACATAGGGTTGCGTGACGAGAAGGAGACCCACGAAGGGGATTCCGCCGCCGAATCCGAGGCGACGGGCCAGCATTGTCAGCAGGGCGATCGTGGCCAACCCCATGATGGGCGCGGACAGGTAGGCGGCAACGTGGAGCGCCTCCTGGGGCGGCCAGAAGAGGCGCAACGGCAGAGATCCGCCGATCAGAAACCAGTCCCAGAGCCAGGGCCAATGGAGGGCGTCACCGTATGGAGCGTTGCTCCCGGCGATCACGCCCGACGAACAACCCACGCCCCCCCAGCACTCCACTATCCGGTGAAGCCTCATGTAGGAGTCCGGCCCGCTGAACGTGCCATCCAGGGGTCCCCAGACCCCAAGCGCCAGCGCGCCGAGCTGCACCAGCGCCATGGCTATGGCGCCGACCAGTAATCCCTCGGCTACTCCCGGCTCCGAAGTCGATACCTCCGGCGCCTTGTCTTGGCGTTTTCTCATGAGAAGCACGAGTGCAAGGCTCCGGCCAGCATGGCCCGTTGATCAGGGGGTGCGAATATGGCTCTTGTCCGGTGTGGTATCTTTGCGACAGTTGGTCGATCAGCCCCGCACCTGGGGCGGTTTCGATCTTCCGATTCCGTAGGTTTGACAACGATCTGGACGTTGGCACGGGGCTTGTCATGAGTTCCCCCGTCAACCCGCAATACGGGTGGCCCCGGAGCAGGAATCCGGGTTCGTTGGCGGACCCCCCGCCGATAACTCTTCACCCCCCTTTGGAGGGAACCCAATGCAGCTCCTTTCCAACCTCTGGAAGGACGAAGGCGGTCAGACCTTCGTCGAGTACGCTGTGATCCTCGCCGTGATTTCTCTCGGCATGATCGCTGCGCTCACGGTGTTCCGCACGGAGCTTCAGGCCGTGTACGCCACGATCACCGCACGTCTGGCCCAGGCGCCGAACTAGGGCAGGCGCGAGTACCGTCAGCGGGGCCTTATCGGGGCCCCGCTGCGGTATTCACCTCAACCGAAGTGGATATTTGAATGCTTGGCGGTCTCCTCCTTGTCACAGTAGTCCTGGCAGCTCTCAGCGACGTGCGAGAAAGACGGATCCCGAATTGGATTTCGGTTTCTGGTTTGTTTCTGGCACTGGCCGTACGGGCTCTGCCAGGCGGTCCCGAGTTGATGCCTGGGCTGACGGGATTCGGGTTGGCCGCTCTTTGTACTGTGCCGATGTTCGCCTTCGGGGTCATGGGAGGTGGTGATACGAAGCTCCTCATGGCCGTGGGCGGATTCCTCGGCCCCGTGGGATTCCTGGCGGCCTTCCTGTACGCAGCCCTCGTAGGAGGCGTGATGGCTTTCTGGAATGCCCACAGAACCGACTCCCTCCGCGCCCTGGTCCAGCGCACGATCGCGTTCGTAATCACAACAGCCAGTCTGGGCCGTAGGGGGATTGCCGCCTCCGTCAGCGCTCCTGGGGCGGTGACCATCCCCTACGGTGTGGCCATCGCACTTGGAGCGGTCGCTGCCCAGTATCTTCCTTTCGCCCTATGAGAGACCATCGATGAGACACCGAGAACTTCTCAGGCGGTTCCGTCGAGGCGAGGCCGGCCAGGCCATCGTCGAGTTCGCCGTCATCTTGCCTGTGTTCCTCCTGATGGTGCTGGGCATGATTGACCTGGCGCGAGCATGGAACGCGAAACAGGTCATCACCGATGCCGCCCGTGAAGGCGCTCGCTGGGGTGTCGTTCGCGAACCGCCGGTCGACGCGGCCTTCATCAACGGGGTCATTGCAAACGCCCTGAATTCAGCCGGGTTTGACGCGACCCAGGCCACCATCACGCTGACGCCGGCCGACGCCGCGGGCGCTCGAGGGTCCGTGTTCAGCGTGAACGTCCAATACCCATACACCTTCGAGTTCATGGGCATCTTCATGAGCCTCGTGGGTGGCAACACGATCCAGTTGGAGTCCCAAATCGCCATGCGCGAAGAATAAGCGGAGTCAGACGAGCCATGAGAAGGAACAGAGTCGTATTTGTCATCGTTTTGGCCCTTGCCTCGGGTCTTCTGGCGGGATATTCCGCCCTCCAGTACCTCCAATCCAGGCCCACCCGACTGGTGGCCGCTGAGGCTCCCGGGATCGAGCGACCGGTCGTAGTTGCTGCTCGTGACGTGCCCCTGGGGGCGCTTCTGGATCCGGAAGATCTGACGGTGGTCGATTGGCCATCCGAGGCCATCCCCGCCGGCTTCCAGAGCCAGATGAGTGATCTGATCGGGCGTGCCGCGGTTGCGCCCATGCGGCGGAACGAGCCGGTGCTCGAGAGCAAGCTGGCGGGCGTTGGCGCCCAGGGCGGTCTGACGGCCGTGATCCCCGAGGGGATGCGGGCGTTGAGCGTTCGGGTAGACGAGGTGGTCGGTGTTGCCGGTTTCGTCCGTCCGGGGACACGGGTAGATGTGTTGGTGACCCTGACTAACCAGGGCCCTGCGCAGACCCGCTCCATTCTGCAGAACATGCAGACGATCGCCGCCGGACAGGCCTACCAGGAAGACCCCGAGGGTAACCCCCAGGTGGTGCCGGTCATCACGCTGCTCGTGACGCCGGAAGAAGCCGAGATTCTGACCCTTGCTTCGAACCAGGGCAGAATCCAGATGGCCCTTCGCCCCAGCCTCGACCTCGAAGAGGTGGAGACGCGTGGGATCCGGGTTTCCGAGCTCCTGCGGACCCGGAGCACCGGCGCTACTCAGGTGCGCCGTGCCACCACCACGATTGAGCAGCCGAGCATCGTCGAGGTCTATCAGGGCGGCAAGAAGACCCTGGTGTCCTACTAGTCACATCCCTGGGGCTCAGGCCCCATTTGTTAGAAACACGAGGAAGCTTGATATGTGGGGAAGCTCCAAACCAATGGCCGGACTGTGCCGGTACCTGATCGTCGGTGCCGTCCTGGCGGTGGCTGCTGCGGATCGCGGCGAGGCCCAACAGGTTCTGATTCAGCCGGACCGGGTAATCAACGTCGCCCGGGGCGGATCCGCCCTCCTTACGGAACCCCGTGATCTGGAGAGGGTCTCCGTCGGCGACGACGCCATTGCGGAGGCCGTGGTGCTTCCGCCGAGGCAGATTCTTCTCAACGCGAGGGCCGTGGGCACCACGAGCCTGTTGGTTTGGCGAGAGGGTGAGGCCGCGCGGTTGTACGAAGTGCAGGTATCTGCAGATGTGGCTGCCTTGCAGACTCAGCTCGGCGAATTGTTTCCCGATTTCGACGTAGACATCTCGACTGCGGGAGACGCCCTGGTTCTCTCTGGGGCGGTCCGCGACCCTGGTGTTGCGCGACGGGCCATTCAGTTGGCGGAAGCCACGGGCGCCCCGGTCATCGACAATCTCTCGGCCCCGAGCCCCGAACAGATCCTGCTTCACGTTCGGTTCGCCGAGGTGGACAGGTCCGTCGTCAAGGAGTTTGGAGGCGATCTGATTCGCGCCATCAACGCGCCCCGCCTCAACGACTCTTTCGACCGGGACGACGAGTCCATCATCTCGACCCTCGCCGAGGGCCTGGTGACCCTGTCCATCCTGGGCGACACGGGTGCTGGCATCGAAGCCGTCATCTCCGCCCTACGGGGCCGGGGGGAGTTCCGAAGCCTTGCTGAACCCAACTTGGTGGCCCTGGAAGGTCAGGAAGCCACCTTCTTGGCCGGAGGAGAGTTCCCCTTTCCATCGCTCCAGTCCGGAGCCGCTTCCAACTCGGTCACGATCATTTGGAAGGAGTTCGGAGTCCGCCTCAACTTCGTGCCTACGGTCACGAACTCGGGCACGATCCGACTCTCGGTAGAGCCTGAGGTGTCGTCCCTGGACTTCGCCAACGGATTGGTCTTCTCGGGCTTCCAGATCCCTAGCATCCTCACTCGACGCGTGAACACGTCCGTAGAGCTTGCCCCTGGCCAGACGCTTGCCATCGGCGGTCTCCTGGACAACCGACTCCTTCATGAGGTGGATCGGGTTCCCGTCCTCGGGCACATTCCGATCCTGGGGGCGTTCTTCTCCTCCAAGCGTGCCCGTGAGGACCGCACGGAGCTGCTCGTACTGGTCACCCCCTACATCGTGGAGCCTTCGGACGATCCGATTCCGGTGCCCACCGGCGAGCCTGAGACCTGGAACTTCGACAGCCATCTCCGAACGCCGTCCGACTCCATCGGGTCTCGGAACTGAGAAAGGTCGTCGCACCAAGATGAAAAAGCCTGCCCATCGTTTCGCCCTGGCGACCTCCGATCCGGATCTGCACGCCAGCATCAAGAAGGCGGTCACCGAACGAGACCAGCCTTCGGCGGTCGTGCTGAGCCGCACCGACGCAGCGGGACTGCTAGAGCCGGATGGCCTGGAGCAGCTGGTGCGGTCGGAGGCGAACATTGTCCTCCTGGATATCGGTGCCCAGGAGAAGGCGATGATCGCGTCGTCGATCAGGGAGCTCCTGGCCCAAACCTCCGAGATTCGGGTGGTGCTCATGGGTCAGCCCGCGACTGCCGCGGAACTCCTCGATCTCATGCGCGCGGGCGTTGCGGACTACCTGCCGAAGCCCATCGAAAACGGTTCTCTCGAGGGAGCCATCGACCGGGCGACGCGAGGCCTGACACAGGTTTCAGTGTCCCCTGAGGGGAAGGGGCGTGTTATCGGCCTCTTCGGACCCAAGGGGGGAACGGGGGTGACCACGGTCGCGGCCAATGTTGCCATCAAGCTCCGGGAGTTGACCGAGCAGGATGTGTTGATGGCGGACCTCAACGCCGAATTGGGGACGGCTTCGATCCTCCTTGGCGTGAGGCCTCGCTACAACTTCGTAGAGCTGGTGAAAAACCTTCACCGGATGGACGACGATCTTCTTCGTTCTTATCTGACCCGTCACGAATCGGGCGTGTCGTTCCTGCCGTCGCCTCTGACGGCTCGGGACCTGGAGGGCGTCACAAAGCAACGCATCAACGCAACGGTGTCGTTGCTTCGATCTGCGTTCGGGCACGTTCTCCTGGACCTTGGGAATTCCCTGACGCCGTTGGCTCAGGCGGGACTCGGCGTGTGCGACGAAGTGGTTGTAGTCGTCACGCCGGAGGTGCCGGCGCTCCGCAACGCCAAGCGGTTGCTCCCCATGGTTGGGCAGTCGTTGCCCGGGGGGCAGCAGGCCCTACGGTTCGTCGTCAATCGATACGACGGAAACGTGGACATCTCCCTCGGACAGATGAGGGACACGCTGGGCCACGACATTTCCATGACGCTGCCCCGCGAAGATCAGGCCTCCAGTCACGCCGCAAATGTGGGCCGCCCCGTGGTCATGGACGGGGTCGGAAAATACGCAAAGGCCATCAGCAAGCTCACTCGGATGGTGGCTACACCCGGTTCAATCGTGAAGCGGGCCAAGAAGTCCAGAGGCGGTGCTCTATTCGCGCGATTTCGCTCCGGAAAAAAGGGAGCAGAAAGCAAAGAGGGGCGTCGGTCTGAAGGTGCCCCTAGCCAGGCGCCCCAGGCAACCGCCGCAAAGTCGTAGATCGGAGTAGCAATGGCTGAAGCAATCAACGCCCAACGGCCCGGTGGCTCCCTTGGTCAGATGCCGGGATCTCTCGGAAAGTCCGCGGAATCGGATCGGATTCAGGAGATCAAGGGTCGAATCCACCGCCGACTTCTGGAGCGCCTGAACCTTTCGAATCTCGATGCCGTCGATCGAGTCGAGGCTGTCGAGACGATCCGACAGGTCGTCCAGGAGCTCCTATCCTGGGAGAGCGTAGCCCTGAATCTGGAGGAGAGGGAACGCCTCGTTCAGCAGATTCTCGACGAGATCTTCGGGCTAGGGCCCCTCGAGCCGCTCATGCAGGACCCCGATATCTCCGACGTGCTCGTAAACACCTACAACAAGGTGTTTGTTGAGAGGAACGGGAAACTCTACGAAACGGATGTCCGTTTCCAGGACGACGCCCACCTGCTCCAGGTCATCGACCGCATCGTGTCTGCCGTAGGGCGGCGAATCGACGATTCTTCTCCGATGGTGGACGCACGTTTGCCCGACAACTCCCGGGTCAACGCCATCATCCCGCCTCTGGCGGTTGATGGGCCCCACATGTCGATCCGGAAGTTCAAGCGGGACACACTGTCCGGCGAGGACCTGCTCCGGGTCAATAGCATCAATGAGCAGATGCTCAGGCTTCTCGAAGCCGTTGTTAGAAGCCGCTTGAACGTGCTCATCAGCGGAGGGACGGGCGCGGGAAAGACGACGCTGCTCAATATCCTGTCCGGCTACATCCCGACGTCAGAGCGAATCGTGACCATTGAGGACTCGGCGGAGCTTCAGCTCCGGCAGCCTCACGTGGTCCGGCTCGAGACGCGCCCCCCCAACGTGGAGGGTGAGGGTGAGATCGATCAGCGGATCCTGGTGGTCAACGCACTGCGTATGCGGCCGGACCGCATTGTGGTCGGCGAGGTTCGCGCCTCTGAGGCTATCGACATGCTCCAGGCGATGAATACGGGGCATGATGGGTCCCTCACCACCCTACACGCCAATACGCCCAGAGACGCGTTGACTCGTCTCGAGACCATGGTCTCCATGGCCAACCTCAACCTCCCGGACAAGGCCGTAAGGCGACAGATCGCCAGCGCCATCCATGTGGTGGTTCAGCTCAGCCGCCTGTCGGATGGTACCCGGAAGATCATGAACATCTCCGAGATTACCGGGATGGAGGGGGATGTCATCTCCATGCAGGAGATCTTCAAGTTCGACCGCGAGGGCATCGATCCGGACGGGAACGTCATTGGCGAGTTCCGGCCCAGCGGAATCCGCCCCAAAATCTCCGATCACCTGCAACGGCACGGGATCGATCTGGGCGAGATGCTGTTCCAGCAGCAGAGCAAGTCGTCGAAGAACTCGCGTGAACCCTTGCTGACCAGGACCTGGTAAGATGGATCCACGCATTCTCGCGACGACGTTCGTTTTCGCCTCGGTTGCATTTGGGACGCTGGCCGTCATTCTGGTCGGAGAGCTTCTCGGCCTTTGGCGCCAGCGGAAAGACCTCTCGGATCGCCTCGAGGAGGTCGTCTTTGAGCGGACCGCAGCAGGCGAGGGGTCTCGACTCCTGAAGAAGGCTCGTGGCCGTCGGTTCGATGCAGCCGGATTGGAGAAGGCCCTTCCCTGGTTCTCGGACATCGAGATCTTGATCGAGCAGGCCGGCGGCGGAAGTCTACAGGCGTTCTTGTTGGCGGCGGTGGGTCTGACCTTCGCGTTCGGGGTCAGCGCGCTGGCCTTCTCCGGGTCCCTAATGGTTGGTGTGCTTGCTGCGGCTATCGGGGCCGTCATTCCCTACGTGTACCTCCGTGTCAAGCGGAAGCGACGTTACAGGGCGTTCGAGGAAGGGCTCCCCGAGTCCATCGACCTCATGACCCGGGCCATTCGGGCCGGACACCCCTTCTCCTCCGGCGTGGGCATGGTGGCCGAAGAGGCCCCGGCTCCCGTATCGACGGAATTTCTGCGCTTGTTCGACGAAATGCGCTTTGGGCTCCCCTTTGAAGAAGCCGTTTTGGGCATGACCGACCGTATCGATCTCGTGGACACCCGCATGTTCGCCACGGCGGTCCTGGTTCAGCGGGAGGTGGGCGGCAATCTGGCCGAAATCCTGGACAACCTTGCCGGTACGATCAGGTCCCGCTTTTCGATTCGACGGCAGCTTCGGGTGATTACGGCCCAGGGCCGGTTGTCCGGGTACATCCTGAGCTTGCTACCGATCGCTGTGGGATTCGGTCTGTTCCTGATCAGCCCTGAGTTCATGGCGCCGCTGCTCGAATCGACGGTCGGACACGCGCTGATTATTGCGGCAGTAGTGGCCCAGATCCTGGGCTATCTGTGGATCCGCCAGATCGTCAACATCGAAATCTAAGGCCCAGTATGCTTCTCTATGTCGTAGTTGCCAGCATCGCCTTGGCCGCAGGGCTCGTGGTGCTCCTCGTGGGATTGGGGGTGAGCACTGAAGGGCGCATGGTGCGGAGAAGGCTGGCTGAGATTGGGGTGGGTACCGACGGCCTGGCGGCCCGACGGAGTCGGATCATCGAGCGCCACAAGGTCGAGACCCTGGTCAAGGCCCTGGGGAAGCGAGTCGTAGACCGGACGAAGGACACCAGCCGGGTTCGTCGCCGCTTGCTCGAAGCAGGATATCGGGATCCTCAAGCGGTCACGATTTTCCAGGGTCTCAGGGTCCTTCTACCACTGGTCTTCGGATTCGGGGTCCTGATCGTCACGCCGATCTTCGGCGCCCCGCGGGCCATGGCCGTACTCGGGATGTTCTGGGGATTCGCTCTGGGGTGGGCTACTCCGGGCTGGATCGTCGGGAGGCGAGCCAAGGAGAGGCAGCATGAGATCCAGAATAGCCTCGCCGATGCATTGGACATTCTGGTTGTGTGCGTGGAGGCAGGGCTGGGCTTGAACCAAGCGCTTCTGAGGGTGGCCGTAGAGATCGGTCATGTGAGCCCCGTGCTGGCCGAGGAGTTGGGGCACACCAACCTTCAGATTCGCGCGGGCACGCCTCGTCAGGACGCGCTCAAGGATCTGGGGATGCGCACCGGTGTGGACGACGTCCACTCACTCGTGACCATGATGATCCAGACCGAGCGCTTTGGAACCTCCATCGCACACGCGTTGCGGGTCCACGCCGACACGCTCCGGGAGAAGCGCCGCCAGCGGGCCGAGGAGCGGGCCGCCAAGACGGCCGTGAAGATGATCTTCCCGTTGGCCTTCTGCATCTTCCCATCGATGTTCATCGTGATCCTCGGGCCCGCGTTCATCTCGATCCTTCGCTCTCTGGCCCTGATCTGATGAAGCGGCTCGAGATCCTGAACGAGACCCGCCAGGCTGCCCTGGGCAGCCGCGTGCTCTGGGCCAATCGGGCCTGGAATCGGATGCGGGGTTTCCTGATGAGGCCCGAACCGGAGAAGGGAGAGGGGATTCTCCTGTCTCCCTGCAAGGGCGTCCACATGTTCGGAATGAAGTTCCCGCTGGACGTGTTGTTTCTCAGCCGCGACGGCCGGGTAGTGTCGGCCTTCCCGGGTCTCGCACCGGGTGAGCGTACGCCCCTTCAGAAGGGTGCGCGGCACGCCCTGGAATTGCCCAAGGGTACGATCCGGGAGTCGGGGACACAGGTGGGTGATGTTATTGCATGGAACGGTTGATTCTGCAGACTGAGCGGTCGCGCCGGCGGCCGACCGTCTTGAGGAGGTACTCGTGAGTTTTATTCCCGTCGTATTCCCCACAAAGCCCAAAAAGAAGAAGAAGAGCGTCCGGGAGCTTCAGGCCGAGAAGGCTGCCGAGGTGGGTGTAGGTGCGGGTCGGCCGTATCGGCCCGGGCCGGACCAGAACCCGCCCAGAATAGACCGGGCGCCCGTCCTCGACGAGGAGACGCTGGCCGCCGTTGTTGGTCCGCGGGAACGGGATCCCCATCCGGATCCCTGGATTCCGGCGCGGCCCGAGACCGTGGAAGAGACCGGGCTGACCCACGAGTTCCTCACCGAGCTTGTCCTCAAGCACCTTTACGTCCGTGGTGCGAAGACGGGTCGTGAGCTTGCCCATGCCATCTGCCTGCTGTTCCCCCTGATCGAAGATGCCCTCATGGATCTTCGTCAGCGGCGCCTCGTGGAGGTCACCAAGTCCGCCGGCAACAACCAGGCGGCCTATGTCTACAACCTCACCAATGAGGGCCGCATCCGAACGCGGGAACTGTTGGAGGGGAGCCGCTACGTGGGTCCGGCCCCCATTCAGTTGGATGAGTTCCGCGAGGCCGTGCTGAACCAGCGCCTCCAGGGGTTGGATCGGCGCCTGACCCGGGAGCAGCTTGCAGAAGGGTTCTCCGATCTGGTCCTGTCCGACGAAGCCATGGCCACGCTGGGTCCGGCCATCGCGTCTGCGCGGTCCATCTTCCTTCACGGGTATCCCGGCAACGGCAAGACTTCCATCGCCGAGCGGGTCTCGCGCCTGATGACGATACCCATGTACATCCCATATGCCGTTCTCGTCGAAGGGGAGGTCATGCTCCTCTACGACCCGCGCTATCATGAGCGGGTCCACTTCGACGATGACGACGGGCCTGTGATTCCGGACTCCGTGAGTCCGCTTCTCAGCCCAGCGCCACTTACGGACCAGCGCTACGTGTGCGTCCACCGTCCGTCAGTGTTCGTCGGGGGTGAGCTCACGATGGACGAGTTGGACCTTCAGTACGATCCGTATACCAAGGTCTACACGGCCCCCTTCCAGTTGAAGGCAGTCGGCGGAGCCCTCATCATCGACGACTTCGGGCGGCAGCGCATGCCCCCGGATGAGCTACTGAACCGCTGGATCGTCCCGCTGGAAAAGCAAGTGGACTTCTTGAGCTCCCACAGCGGTGTGCGCTTCGAAGTGCCGTTCGAGTGTTTGCTGATCTTCGCCACCAACCTGGATCCCAGCGACCTGGTGGATGAAGCCTTCCTACGGCGGATCAACTACAAGATCGAAGTCAAGGACCCCGACCGGGAAGCCTACGACCAGATCTTCAGGATGGTGTGTTCCGGTCTCGACGTTCGGTATGAACCGGCGGCTGTGGACCACATTTTCCGCACGTACTACGGGGAGCGCGGCATTTCGCCCCGTGGCTGTCACCCGCGCGATATCCTGAATCACCTGAAGGCGGCCTCCGTCTACGACGGTGTACCCGCGGAGCTCTCCCCAAAGGCGCTGGATCAGGCCTGCCGCAGCTATTTCCTCATTCTCGAATCCGGAAAGATGTCGGATCCTGACATTCGGAGCCTCGCATGAGTCACGCCACGCCGAGAGAGCTGCTGATGGAAGTCGAAGACCGGATGCGTCTCGAGGTGAAGCGTGTGGAAAAGCAGGCCGGCCAGGCCGTCACCGCGGCCTTCGCCATGGGCCTGATTGCCCTCGCCGCGAGTGCTTGGGCGGTGTTCGGAAACCGTGATACGACAATAGCCAGCGACGAAGGCCTGGTGACCGGAAGCCGTTTCGTGCTCCAGGATCGTCAAGGACGCACCAGGGGCGAGTGGTTGGTCGAGGAAGATGGGACCACCCGCATTGTTCTCAGCGACCCATCGGGTGGACAGCGGATGATGCTGTCCGTCCTGGGTGAGGGCACACCAGGCCTCTCTCTTTCGGACCAGCAAGGGAACCGGCGGGTGGTCATGGGGCTTCAAGCGGATCAGAGCAGCAACCTTGTTTTCGCCGACGCCCAGGGCACGGCCCGAGCCGTTCTTGGGATGTCGACCAATCAGCGTGCCGACCTGATCTTCGCAGACCGCGACGGCCAGGCCCGAGTGGGCCTTGGCGTCGATGCGGAGGGAAGCAGCACGATGTTTCTTCCTGACGAAGGAGTCCCACCTCCAGATGGCGGAAACCAGTAGTCGGGCTGCCCACCTGCACCGCCGAGAGACTCAAGGCGGTCTGCGGCTCGTAGGGTGCCGGTGTGGCAAGAGCCACCACCGCCACTGTGCCCCCTGCTTGTTTCTTCTCCGTGGCATGCTTCTTCCAAGGAGAGAGCATCAAGCACCTGTCATCCTTCGCAAATCCTAGGACCTGGATAGAACGTGAAATCGGATAGAAAAGCGCCCGTTCAATACTGGAGCGTTGCGGCCGTTGCACTGCTCTTCGTCGTCTGCACACCAGGCCCGCTGCGGGCCGCATACATCGATCCCGGCACAGGTAGCCTGCTCTTGCAGGGGCTCATCGGATTGGTAGCCGGGAGCTGGCTACTCATGCGTACGTTCCTGAGGGATCGACTACTCACTGTGTTTCGACGGCGCCCCGAACAAGTGGAGGCGGGAGCCCCTGAGCAGGGATCCTAGCCCCGGCTCTGCTCGTCGGCATGACCACTGATCGCATCTCGGGGTCCTTCCGTGATCCGGCGGGGTACATGTTCCGACGCGAAGGGACGTTGTACAGGTGTGTTTCTGATGTCGGCTTCCCCAAGCTGAATGCACTGCATGAGTCGGGACTGTACGACCGGTTGGCCAGTCAGGGATTGCTCGTAGAGCACGAGACCGTAGATCGGGGATTGGCACTCGAGCCGCACCGAGCTGCGATGGTGATCAGGCCGCGAGAGCTTCCTTTTATCAGCTATCCGTACGAATGGTGCTTCGGCCAACTGAAGGACGCCGCCCTTCTTACGTTGGAGATACAAGGTCAGGCACTGGAGCACGGACTGACCCTTAGCGACGCGTCGGCCTACAACGTACAGTTCGACCGGTGTCGACCCTTGTTCATCGATACTCTTTCATTCGAAGAGTACCGCCCTGGTTTGCCATGGTCCGCGTATCGACAGTTCTGTCAGCACTTCCTGGCGCCCCTGGCTCTCGTTTCCCGCGTAGACGCAAGGCTGGCAGCACTGACGAGGAGCTTTATTGACGGCGTCCCTCTGGACTTGGCGGCCAACCTCTTGGGCAAGAGGGGGTGGTTCAGTCCCGGACTCGCCGTGCATATCCACCTCCATTCACGTTCCCAAGAGCGTTTTCGGGACTCGGGTGGTGCGGCCCCAAGGCTCCCCAAGGTCTCGCTTCAGGGGCTTCGCGGAATCGTCGATAGCCTTCGGAGGCTTGTGAAGAGCCTTGAATGGAAGAATGGGTCCAGCGAGTGGATTGACTACTACGAAGCCAACAACAACTACGAGGCGGTTGGGCTCGACGAAAAAGAGCGCATCGTCGCCGAAATGAGCGAGGCCGTTGGTGCCAGCATCGTGTGGGACCTCGGCGCAAACACGGGCAGGTTCAGCCGCATCCCCGCGAGCCAGGGAGCATTCACGATAGCGTGGGACATGGATGCATCATGCGTCGAAGCCCACTACGCCAGGGCCAAGGAGACCCCGGAGCTCCCCCTGCTCCCGCTGGTCAACGACCTGGCCAACCCCAGCCCCTCGGTCGGATGGGCTCATGCTGAACGAGACTCCCTTGGAGCCCGCGCCAACGCCCAGCTATCGCTCGCGTTGGGTCTCGTACATCACCTGGCAATCGGGAACAATCTACCTCTTCCCCACGTCATGAAGTGGCTTCGGAGTCTGAGTCCGTCCGCGATCGTGGAGTGGATCCCCAAGGAAGATTCCCAGGTGCAGCGCCTGCTCGCCACCCGTGGCGACATCTTTCCCGAGTACGATCTAGAGGGTTTTGAACGTGCTCTCCATCCGTACTTCGATGTCGCTGTCCAGAGAGCCATCCCAGGTACAAAACGGTAGCTCTTCCTTCTGGTGCCTCGGCCGGATTAAGACCATGGGGGGATGGTCTTCATGA
>JAHEKK010000433.1 GCA_024638395.1 Gemmatimonadota bacterium
GCCTTCCTGGCCCACCTCGCTCCTCGCAGCCCTCTTCCTGGGTCTTGGCGGCGGGCTGGCGATGGCCTTCTACCAGGAGTTCACGGACTCGAAGGTCCGGGACCGACGCGAGGTGGAGCAGGGAACGGGGTTGTCCGTCCTCGGCATCATCCCTCCGTTGCCCAGGGCCGGTGCCGTGTTCGAGGGTCAGATCATCCGGGGACGGATCCCCCGGGGCGGCGGCTCCGCTCGCCGTGAGGAAGTGGTACGGGAAGCCTTTCGTGGCCTGCTCACGGATCTGGAGTTCGTTCAGCTGCCCGGAGGTCGTGGACCCCTGCGAACCCTGGCGGTCGTGTCGGCGGGCCCGGGCGAGGGAAAGACGTTTACCTCGAGCAACATCGCTCTCGCCCGGGCGTCGGTGGGCTCCAACACCCTCCTGATGGACGCGGACATGAGGGCCGGGGGCGTCTCGGAGTTCTTCGGGATTCCGTCGCTCACGGGACTGAGCGAAGTCCTGTCCGGAGAGGTGGCCATGGAAGACGTGGTGCGCCTCATGCGCATCGAGAAGGCGAAGGAAACCTCCTCCGGCGCCCTCGCCGTCGTGCCGGCGGGCCGGCCGACGCCCCGTTCCGCGGCGCTGCTCCAGGGAGAGGCCTTCGAGACCATCCTCGAGGGTGCGTCGGCTCGCTTCGACATGGTGGTGATAGATACCCCGCCCCTCAACGTCCTCAGTGATGCCATGCCCGTCGCGGCGGCCGTGGACGGTGTGCTGCTGGTGGTGAGGGGAGGACGGACGGAGAGAGACGGCCTGGAGATGGCACTGCACCGCCTGGCGCGGGCGGGGGCGAACGTGATCGGGGTGGTCCTGAACGACAGCGAGGTGCCGAAACGCTATGGCGTCTACAACACTGCCTACGCTCTCCAGCCCTAGTCAGGGGAGCCGAGGGGGCAGCGCCGCGTTCGCGCCCTGGCTTACGGACCGACACAGCCAGGCGATGGTGGTGGCCGCCCTCGGGGTGGTTCTCATCCTCTTCGCTTCCACCATGGATGCGATCTGGCTGGACCGTGGCTCGTTTTCCGGAGCGTCGACGTTCGATGCTCTGGCCGCTTTCAAGCTCGCGGCGCGGGGGATGGCGGTGGCCCTGGCCGGATGGCTCCTGCTCCATCTGGGTCCGGGCCGTTGGATCATCCGGGATCCGGCCGTCTTGCTCTTCACGGTCTTCTTCCTGTACGCGGCGATCACGTCGGCCTACTCGGCCGTCCCCATGCTTTCCTTGACGCGGGCGCTGTCCTTCCTCGGCATCCTCTTCTTTGCGGTGGTGCTCGTGCGATTCGTGACCGAAGCCGGTCGCTTCGAGCTTTTCTGGAACGGCCTGTACCACGTCCTCGGCGGGTACGTGGCCTTGATCTTTGTCGCCTCGCTCGTCCTCGACGCGGCCGGCATGCGGGGGTCGGAGGGACGCCTGGCCTCACTCTATGGACCGAACGGTGCGGCGTCCCTGGCCGGTCTGGCGTTCATCTGGTCCTACGTTCGACTGGCCGGCGGCCGGTGGTCAGCCGCGTGCCTGGTCTTCCTCGCGGTTTCCGGTGCCTTCCTGGTGCTGGCGTTGTCCCGGGGCGCTTTGCTTACCGTGTTGGCGACCTGTGCTCTCTACGCGCTATGGCGGCGGCGGGGAATGGTCTCCGTGGCGGTGGCGGTCACCGTGGCCGGAGTGGTCCTCGCTGCGGTCGCGGGCTCGGAGCAGGGGCCCGCCGGCCTGAGCGAGTTCTTCACACGGGGGCACGACCTGGAGCGCATCCAGGCCATGAACGGGCGGGTCCCGGTCTATTTGTATCTGCTGATGGAGCAGTTTCCCCAGTATCCATGGTTCGGGGTGGGGTTCCAGATGATGAGCGAGGGAGGCCTGGAGGTTGACATCCCGACCCACATCGTCGCCAGGCGGGGGTCCTGGCTTCCCGGTCATGCCCACAACGCCATCCTGCAGGTCCTCGTGGGGACGGGCCTCGCCGGGCTCGCCCTCTACACGGCGGCCTGGGCTGCGACCCTCAGGGGCCTGGTGAAACGTGTCCGGTTGGCTGCCCCGGAGGCCTTTGAGGCCCTGATGCCCCTGACGCTGTTCATCCTGGCCAACTCCATGGTGGAGACGACGCTGACGGGGACGATCGATCCGAACTACGTGATCGCGGCAATCGGGGTCGGTACATGCGCGGCCACCTACCCGATGGGCCGCTGAGTGAGGGTTCTCAGATCCCTCTCCGCCGGCCTCGTGGACGCGGGGTTCGCATCCATCGCCACGTTTGGGATCGGCGTCTACGCGGCGCGAACCCTCGAGGTCGGGGCTCTCGGTGTCTTTGCGCTCCACTTCGCCGCTTTCACTCTCGTCTCCACCATTTCCCATCAGGGCGTCTTCATTCCACTGGAGGCGGCCGCGTCACGGATCCAGGATCCGATCCGTTTTGCCCGTCGCTCCCTGTCCCTCGGTTGGATTCCCGTCGTGCTGGCGCCCCTGGCCTTCCTCCTTCCCCAACTGGCGGCACCCGGCTCCGTGCCTGCGGCCATGGGGTTTTCCGCGGCCGCCGCCGTGGCGCTGTCGCCGATGCAGGACCATACGCGGCGGCTCCTGCACCTGGTGGGCGCGTCCTGGGGGGCGGCCCGGATGTCGATCGTGCAGGCGGCCACCACTGCGGCCGCCCTCTTCCTGCTCCATCCCCGCATGGACGAGACGGCCGTACCGTTCACTGCCCTGGCTCTCGCGAACCTGCTTTCCCTGGGGATAGGGCTGGTGTTGGTGGCTCTTCGACCACGGCCGGACCTCAGCGCGTCACCGAGCGAACCGGATCCGGCGCTCAGGACGCTTCTCAGTTCGGGGCGGTGGCTCCTCGGCGCTCAACTGAGCGCCGCGGCCGCGACCTTTCTGGCAGCAACGGCGCTGGGGCGGTTCGGGTCCATTGAAGCTCTCGGTCTGGCCGACGCGGCCCGCATCGTGGGACGCCCTGTCCTCGTGGTCACCACCGGGATGACCGCCGTTTTCGGGCCCCGGCTCATGCGCGCCGGGGGCAGGAAGGACGAATCGGTAGGCCGGGACGTCGCCAGGACCTACCGTCGGACGGTGACGGTGTGTGTGCTCGGATACATTTCCCTGTTCGGTTGGCGCCACGGCTTGAACCCCCTCGCCTGGCTGGTGCCGGCTGCCTACGAAGTACCCCTCCTCGTCCTCGCCACCTGTGTCGCAAACGGGCTGATCGGCGGCGTGTTGCCCCCGAGGTTCGAGGCGATCGGCGCGGGGCGTGCCCGCGCCCTGCTCAGGGTGGACGTTCTGGCCGGGCTCGTTCAGGTGGCGTCCGCCGGACTCGCGGGGGTCACCCAGGCGTTCACCATTCCCATCGGCAAAGCCGCTTTCGCGATCATGCGCCATCGGGGCCTCGTGAGCGTGCAGCGAGACATCTACGCTGACCCTGCTCTCGAGCCCAAGGGATCGGGTGTGGCGCCCCGCCGTCCTCGACACCCGGCCCACGCCCGATAGGAGCCTCCATGTCGACGACCCTGGAACACATGAGCTCCTCGGCGCAGCGCTCCGTGGGCCGTTTGGTACACCGCCTCGGATTCTCCCCCCATCTACCCCCGGGTCCGGAAGGAGAGGGCGTCAGCGGGCGGCCACCGCTGGACTTCGTCGTCATCGGTGCCCAGAAGGCGGGGTCGACTTTCCTCCATCACGCCATTCTCGACCATCCCCAGCTCTTCATGCCCGTGGGGGAGGTGCCCGTCTTCGAGCGGCCCACCTACTCGCCCGGAGCCCTGGAGTGGTTGAGCGATCTCATGTCGCGCGCACCCGCGGGCCGGGTTCGGGGG
>JAHEKK010000434.1 GCA_024638395.1 Gemmatimonadota bacterium
TCCTCGCCAGGGCGGCTCAGGCCGCGGAGGAGCGCAAGCTACGGGTGGTGGTGATGCCGCTCCTGGACCACGCGGCGCGTTATTTCATCGATCCCGTGGACCTCATCCCCGAGATGACGCTCGGCCTCGCCGGGCTGTTGGACGACACCTATCTGGCACTACGGATCCTGGAGAACATGAACCGTGGGCCCGAGCCTCTTTTTGAGGCCGAGTTCGATGAACCGCTCCGTTTTCTCCGGCGCCTCGTCGGCAGGTCCATCAGCTCACGGTTGGACCTGGCCTCGATTCAGGCCCTCGAGGACGTGTCCATCCACGTAACGCAGGTGTGGCAGGAAATGGGTCACTCGGCGTGACGAGGAAACGAAATGGGGATCGGCTCCGTAGAAGGGAATGTGTAGAATATCCCCGGGTTCCCCCCGGAAGGAGCAAGTCATCATGTTGGGATTGATCAGCCTTGCGGTAGCAGGCACGGCAGGCGTGCTGGGTCACGTCAAATCCAAGGACTGGGTCCGTCGGAAGCTCCGATATACGACGTTCGTGGAGAAGCCGGGCCTAGGCATCATGGCGGGTGCAGCGACGGCGATTGCCGCGGCGCCCCTGGTTGCCGTCCTGCCGCTGGTCGGTGCGGGCACGGCCCTCGCCCTCGGCGCTGGGGTGGGCACGGGCGTGGCGCTCGGTGCCAAGGAGGCCCGGGACGGGTGAGGCGGTAAGGGACGTGGCGTACACGTCCACGAATGAATTGGGGGGCGGCGAGCGTCTGAGGAGGCTCGCCGCCGGCTTTTTGTGGGGGTCGAGCTGGACCTGGGCGGGCGCCATCGGCGTCGCGGCCGCGCTCCTCTGGTTGGGCGGAGACCGGTGGTGGCTCGGCACCGTTCTCCTGTTCGGCCCCCGCTGGACCCTCGGCCTTCCGGCGCTCCTGCTGCTCCCGGCGGCGCTGATCCTGTCCCGCCGGTCCCTGGTGCCCCTGGCGCTTGGCCTGGTCCTCTTCCTCGTGCCTCTCATGGGCTTCAGGGCTTCTCTGCCGAAGAGGCCGGCGCCCGACGACCTGACCGTGCTGACGATCAACGTGGCGGGCGGCCGGGATCTCCATGAGCCCCTCGCGGAAACAGTGGCCAGGTTCGGCGCCGACATGATCGCGATCCAGGAGTGCCCGCACCGGGTCCGCGTACCACCCTCGCTGGAGATCGAGGGCTACCAGTTCCACAGCCACCTGAGCCTGTGCTTCCTGTCCCGCTTTCCGTTCAGCGTCGGTGACGTTTCCGGGCAGACGCCCGTGGCCGATACGGTCACGGGGTTCGCCGCCCGCTACGAGGTGGTCCTGAGCCCGGGCGATACGCTCTCCGTCACAAACGTCCACCTGCCGACGCCCCGAGCCGGACTCGAAGACATCCGGATGGGGCGGATCGGCAGCGGCGTTCAGGAACTGGAGCGCGACCGCCGCTACCGGATCCAGGCGGCCCGAGACGGCCGCAGGGTCGCCGACGGGCGCCGGGCCGACCGGATCGTATTGGGAGACTTCAACGCGCCACCTGAGAGCCGTATCCAGCGAGAGCAGTGGCGGGGATACCGCAACGCCTTCGCCCGGGCCGGATTCGGCTTCGGTTTCACCCGGTACAACGGTTGGATTCGTGCGCGCATCGACCATGTCCTGTTTGCCGGGCGGCTCCAGCCGGTTTCGGCCGAGGTGGGAGCCGACGTCGGCTCGGATCACCGGCCGGTGATGGTCCGCTTCCGCCGCATGCATTAGCCTGCCGAGGGCGTACTCGAACACCGGTCACGGCCGGGCTTGGATTTTCCCGGTGCCGGGCCCGTAGGTTGGAGCCTTCTCTCACCCTTTTCCGGAGCCACCTCCGTGACCTCTACACGGCTGAACCGCCGACATGTCGGGGCGTGGGCGCTCTACGACTTCGCCAACTCGGTGTACCCGGCGGTCATCCAGGTTGCCGTGTTCAGCGTGTACTACGCGACGGCCATCGTGGGGAACGACGGTGGACGTGGAGATGCCCTGTGGACCCGGGCGGTGTCCCTCTCGGCTCTGATCGTGGCCATGTCGTCGCCCCTTCTGGGCTCCATCGCCGACCGGGCAGGGGTTCGGAAGCGCCTCATGATGGGGTACACCTACCTGTGCGTCATCAGCGTGAGCCTCTTCGTCACCATCGAGCCGGGAATGGTGATGTGGGGCTTCGTGCTGGCGGTGCTGGCCAATGTCGGGTTCGAGGGCGCGTTGGTGTTCTACAACGCGTACCTACCCGACCTGGCGCCCCGGGAACGTCAGGGCTTCGTGTCGGGCGTGGGATTCGGAGTCGGGTATGCGGGGTCCGTGGCAGGACTCCTCATGGCGCTCCCCCTGGCGACCGCCGGGCGGTTCGACCTGGTCTGGCTATCGGTAGCCGTGTTCTTCGCCCTCTTCTCGCTTCCGGCGTTTCTGGCGCTGCCCGAGGAAGCCGAGGCTGATCTCGGGGTCTGGGAGGCGGCAAAGGAGGGGGTGGTGGGATTCCGCCGCCTGGTGGGAGAGGTCTGGGCGCACACGGAGCTCAGACGGTTCCTGCTCGCCTTCTTCTTCTACATCGACGGTGTGCTCACGGTCATCGCGACCGCCGGCTTGTTCGCGGAACAGACGCTGGGGTTCGAGATCAGCGACCTCATCAAGCTGTTCCTGGTGGTTCAGATATCTGCCCTCGCCGGTGCGCTCATCATGGCCAAGCCCACGGACAAGGTCGGCGCCAAGCCGGTCATCTCCGCCACCCTGGTGCTCTGGGTTGCCGTGGCCGTGTCGGGGTTCTTCGTGCAGGACCAGTCGACGTTCTTCTTCGTGGCCGTGCTCGCCGGCTTCGGGCTGGGGACGGTCCAGGCGGCCAGCCGGAGTCTCATGGCATCGCTGATTCCCGAGGGGAAAGAGGCGGAGATGTTCGGGTTCTATGCGTTTTGTGGGAAGTCCTCCTCCGTGTTGGGCCCCCTGGTGTTCGGGACCGTTTCATTGGCGACCGGCAATCAACGGTTTGCCGTGTTGTCCATCGCCCTGTTCTTCCTGATTGGGCTCATGTTGCTACAACGGGTGAACCCCCCTGGCCAGCCTCCCAAGCCCTCCCTCGACCTGACGGGCCGGGCTTGAGGATCGAGGCGGGATCGGACCCATGAGCTACAGGACGCTCCTGGTCCTCGGGTATTTTGCCGTTTGGCTGGTGGGTGGTACCCTGGGGTACATGAGCGTCGAGGGCTGGGCCGTCGGCGACGCCCTCTACATGACGGTCATCACCCTGACGGCGGTCGGGTACGACGAGGTCCACCCGTTGACCTCAGCCGGACGCGCCTTGACCACCGTCATTCTCGCAGGGGGCATCTCGGGGATGGGGTTGTGGTTCGCGATCATCACCTCCTTTGTGGTCCGTTTGGACCTTAGAGATGCGTTTCGGAGGAGACGAATGAACAATCAGTTGGCCGACCTGGAGAGGCACGTCATCGTGTGTGGGGGTGGTCGGACGGGCCGGCAGCCCCCCCTGGAGCCGGGCAACGAGCTGATCGTACTCGGCACGGCGGACCAGGTGGAGCACCTCAAAGCCTTCGTGGCCGGGCCTTGAGAGGGGTCGGAGCACGGCCACGGGGTGGCCTGGCCCCGAAGCGTGGTGCTCGCTAGCCCAGCTTCTTCCGTAGCTTGTCGTAGCCTTCGCGGAGCTCCTCCGCGAGGCGGCCGGCCGCCTCGGCCACGTCGTCCGAGACGTCGTCGAAGTCGATCTCGGAAACCTTCTCTTTGAAGGCCTCCCACTTCCCCTCCATGCCGCCGAACTCGTCCTTGGCGTCCATCTTCGCCA
>JAHEKK010000435.1 GCA_024638395.1 Gemmatimonadota bacterium
GGGCTCCGGTTTCGGCACGATAGAGCGCTTCCAGCGTCTGGCCGGAGAAGGCAGACTGCCGGTCCGGCTCTACGTCATGATCCGGGCCTCCAACGAGTCCTTGGAGGAGGCTGCCGACGGCTTTCCCCTTGTTGGACTAGGGGACAACGCGCTTACCGTCCGGTCCATCAAGCGGTCCATTGATGGCGCTCTTGGACCACACGGAGCATGGTTGCTGGAGCCGTACTCGGACAAACCGGAAAGTGCAGGGCTGAACACCAGTGAGGTATCCTCCATTCAGGAAACGGCGCGGATCGCACTCGAACATGGATTTCAGCTCAACGTCCACGCCATCGGCGACCGTGCCAACCGGGAGGTGCTGGACCTCTACGAAGGCGCCTTTGGGGGCGCGGATGACCAGGATCGAAGGTGGCGGATCGAACATGCCCAGCATCTCCATCCGGCCGATATCCCGAGATTCGGCGAACTCGGCGTCATTGCGGCCATGCAAGGAGTCCACGCCACTTCAGACGGACCGTGGGTACACGAAAAACTGGGCGAGCAGAGAGCCATGGAGGGCGCCTATGTGTGGCGTTCGCTCATGGACTCGGGGGCTGTCGTCACCAATGGGACGGATGCGCCGGTTGAAGACGTGGATCCCATTGCCAGCTACCATGCTTCCGTCTCCCGCGTGGTGCGGGACGGCAGCGTGTTCTACGCGGACCAGCGCATGACCCGAATGGAGGCGCTCCGCAGCTACACCCTCAGCAACGCCTACGCTGCGTTCGAGGAGGACATCAAGGGGTCCCTGACACCGGGCAAACTCGCAGACATCACCGTGCTCTCACGTGATATTCTGTCCATTCCCGAGAAGGACATCCCGGACACGCGGGTGGACTATACCATCGTTGGCGGCGAGGTCCGGTATCGCCGGTAGTCGCCACGCAGAGCTGCCCGTCACTCGTCCGAAATGGGCACGCGGGTCCCGTGCTTGACGGTCGAAAGCACAAACGATGTGTGGATTCTTCCGATGTGGGGAATGCGGCCGAACTCCTCGAGCAGGAAGGACTCATAGGCCCCGATGTCCGAGGCAACCACCTTGAGCAGAAAGTCGCTGTCGCCCGTGATGTGGTAGCACTCCATGACCTGCGGCAGGGACTCGACCTCCCGGCGGAACGCATCCACCTTGTCCGCTCCGTGCAGGGTGAGCGAGACGCGGACGAAGGCCACGGTGGCCTGGTCCACCATCTCCGGATCCACAAGGACCACGGTTCGGGTAATGAAGCCTTGTTGCTTGAGCTTCCGGACCCGCTCGAGGGTCGTGGCCGGGGCAAGCTGGACCCTGCGCGCGAGTTCAACATTGGAGATTCCACCGTCCTCCTGCAGGATGTTCAGGATCAGCCTGTCTGTTTTGTCGAGCGATTCGAGCATCTTCCCCTCAGAATGGTCCGCCAATAATACGGCCTCTCCCAGAGGTCACTGCCCATGCCCCATTCACACGCCAAGTTGAGCGAGCTTCACACCCAACTCGGCCAACGGTACGACCGCCTGGCAGAGGCACTCACCTTGCCGGACGGACTGCTGCAGCAGACCGCACCCGCTGTCTCGGCATGGTCAGTCGCCAATCAACTGCACCACATTGCGAGCGCGACCGGGTTGATGCTTGTCGGGATCTCCAGGATTGCAAGACAGGCCCCGCCGGCCACCGAGACGGGGCGCATCAACACGATGGGGAGGGCGGTCCTGCTGCGTGGACGGTTTCCGCGGGGCAAGGGCAAGGCTCCCGCCCGAACCGTGCCACCGGATCAGGTAACCCGTGAAGAGCTCACAAGGGCCATCTCGCGAAGCCGGAAGGCCTTTGACGGACTGGGGGGCTCACTGGACCAGGCCGCAGCCTCGGACTGGAAGGTGGAGCACCCCTATTTCGGGATGCTCAATGTTCCTCAGTGGCTGAAACTGGCCATAGTTCACGCGGATCATCATTTTCTGATCATCGATGACATCCAGTCAGCCTGAAGTGGTCGAGCACTCGATCACGGTATCCCGAACGGCGCGCTACCTCGTGCTGGGAAACACTGACACGGCCAGAGAAACATGGGTGCTTCTACACGGCTATGGTCAACTGGCAAGCGATTTTCTTGAGTCTTGCCGCGCCCTGGCAACACCGGAAAGGCTCCTGGTTGCCCCGGAGGGCCTCTCGCGTTTCTATGGACGCGGGTTCAGCGAATCCCCTGGCGCTTCCTGGATGACGCGGGAGGCCCGGGAAGATGAGATCCGGGACTACGTAGGATACCTGGATGCCGTCGCGGCTGAGCTACCCCGAGTCGGCCCCCTCACCGTCCTCGGTTTCAGTCAGGGTGCCGCAACGGCGACCCGGTGGGCCGCGTTGGGAGCGGCAAGACCCCGACGGATCATCTGCTGGGCCGGAGACGTGGCCCACGATATTTCGGGTTCGTCGCTCAACGGTGTAGAGCTGACCATCGTACACGGGACCCGGGACAGATTGCTTGACGAGGGGCGTCGCGAAGTCCTCCGGAAACGACTGGAGGCCATGGGGCTCTCCTACGGGACATTGACCTTTGAAGGGGGGCACCGCATGGACAGCGCCACGCTTTCGCGGCTTGCAGCCCTCCCACTCAACCCGGCCAGTTCACAAGAATCGGGAAAAGGATGATCATCAGGAGCCCGATGGCCTGAATCACGATGAAGGGAACGGCCCCTCGATAGATCTGAGCGGTGGTGACCTCCGGCGGGGCAACACCACGGAGGTAGAAGAGCGCAAACCCGAACGGCGGCGTCAGGAACGACATCTGGAGGTTCATCCCGATCATGACACCGAACCAGACCAGGTCTATCCCCAACGACAGGGCAGCCGGGGCCAGCAACGGGATCACGATGAATGCGATCTCGAAGAAGTCGATGAAGAAGCCCAGCACGAAGATGGCCAGGTTGGCCGCGATCAGCAGGCCGATCACGCCACCCGGAAGTCCCGTGAGCAGGTCGTGAATCCAGAGATCGCCGTTCAGGCCACGGAAGACGAGCGCAAATGCGGTCGAGCCGATGAGCAGAAACATCACCATCACCGTCAGCCGGGTGGTCTCATCCATCGTGTCCCTGAGCGCAGAGAGCGTGAGGCGCCGGTTGGCAGCCGCCAGTCCCATCGCACCCAGGGCGCCCAGCGCACCAGCCTCGGTAGGGGTTGCCACGCCGGCAAAGATGCTTCCCAGGACCAACAGGATGAGCACCAGGGGCGGCATCATGACGAAGACCACCCGCCGGAGAAGGCGCTTTCGATCCCTGACCTGGGCCTCGGGGGGCAGCGCGGGGGCCTCTGCAGGTCGGAAATAGGCTACCCCGGCCGCATATACCCCGTACATCAGCGCGAGCAGAACGCCGGGGACCAGCGCGCCCAGAAACAGATCGCCGACCGAGACCCCCAATTGATCTGCCAGCACGACCAGAACCACGCTCGGCGGGATGATCTGGCCAAGCGTGCCCGAGGCTGTGATCACCCCGGTGGCCAGTTCCTTTCCATACCCGTACTGCAGCATGACTGGGAGGGAGATCATGCCCATCGCCACCACCGAGGCACCGACGACACCCGTCGCCGCTGCAAGCAGGGCTCCGACGAATACGACGGCCATGGCCAATCCGCCCCTGAGCGGACCAAACAGCTGCCCGATGGTAGTCAGGAGGTCCTCTGCCAGCCGGGACTTCTCCAGCATCGTCCCCATGAAAATGAAGAAGGGAACGGCCAGCAGAACGTAGTTCGACATGACGCCGAAAGTCCGGTCGGGCAGGGCCAGGAGGAGGTTCCAGTCAAATAGA
>JAHEKK010000436.1 GCA_024638395.1 Gemmatimonadota bacterium
GATCCCGTGTACTCGTCGGGTTTGAGCTTCTTCTCCTGGGCACGCCCCGCCATCTCCCGGATCTCGGTCTCGATCTGGGCGAGGCCCTTCACATGCGCATTCCGCACCACGGGGGTGATGAGACCGTCGGGAACGGCCACCGCGATTCCCATGTGGACATGGTTGAACTGGCGGATCGAGTCTCCCTGCCACCAGGCATTGCACTCCGGGTGATGGGTCAGGGCCACCGCCGCTGCCTTTACGATGAAGTCGTTGATGGACGCCTTGGCCCCTCGGGCCTCGAGGATCCGGTTGACGTCCTTCCGGGCCTGCAGCACCCGGCCCATGTCCACGTCGACGGTGAGGAAGAAATGGGGCACCGGGCCGATGGACTCGGCGAGGCGCCGCGCGATGGTCTTCCGAATCTGAGTGAGGGGAATGTCCACGTATTCGGGACCGCCCACCGACACGGCGGCGGGAGCAGAAATGGCCGCCGGGGCGCCTGGGGCCGCCGCCGGCACACCCGATCTGGCCGCCTCCTCTACATCCCTCTTGATGACCCGGCCTCCCGGGCCCGACCCGGCAAGGGCGGAAAGGTCGATCCCGTGCTCTTCGGCCAGGCGCTTGGCCACGGGAGAAGCCTTGACCCGGCCTCCGGGACCCCTGGCCGACTGTCCATTCTCCGACGAGGCGGAAGCCGGAGCGGCCGGTGGCGGAGCGGGTGTCGCCTGAGACTCCTCCGCCTCCCCATCCGTCGGCTCGGCCGTGGCAGCGGGAGCTCCACCACCCGCGGAGGCGATCAAGTCGTCGATGTCTTCGTCCGCGGCCGCGATCACCGCAATCACCTCGCCCACGGGCACGGCGGCGCCTTCCCCGGAGATGATCTTCCGCAGAATGCCCTCGCCTCGCGCCACCAACTCCATCGTGGCCTTGTCGGTCTCGATTTCGGCCAGGATCTCGCCCTTGGCCACGTCCTCGCCCTCGGACTTGAGCCAGCGCACTACCTGGCCCTCCTCCATGGTGGGCGACAGCGCTTCCATGTGAACCTTGGTTGCCATCGTCTATGCGCTCCTAGGCCGCGGTGCCGGCATAGAGGACAGCCCGGCAGGCGTCCACCACGCGGTTCGCGTTGGGTTTCGCCAACTGCTCCAGGTTCTTGGCGTAGGGCATCGGGACGTCGGCCTGTGTGACGCGGGTCACAGGCGCGTCCAGGTGGTCGAAAGCCTCCTCCTGGATCAAGGTGGCGATCTGCGCCCCCACACCCACGTAGGGCCAGCCCTCCTCCAGGTACACCACCCGGTTGGTCTTCCGAACGGTCTCCAGGATGGCGTCGACATCGAGGGGACGGATCGAACGAAGGTCCAGCACGTCGGCTTCGATCCCGTCCTTCGCCAACTTGTCCGCCGCCTGGAGGGCCACGTGCACCATCTTCCCGTGGGTCACGATGCTCACGTCGCTCCCCTCTCTCTTGAGGTCGGCCACCCCGAGGGGAATCACGTACTCGCCGTCCGGCACTTCTCCCTGGACGTTGTAGAGGAGCTCCCCCTCCATCACCGCCACCGGATCATCGTCCCGGATTGCCGCAGCCAGAAGCCCCTTCGCATCGGCCGGGGTCGCGGGCGTAACGAGCTTCACGCCCGGGGCGTGGACGTAGTAGGTCTCGCACGCCTGGGAATGCTGCGCCGAGAGCTGGAGCGCCGCCCCCGTCGGTCCCCGGAACACGACGGGAATATTCACTTGACCGTTGGTCATGTAGTGCATCTTGGCCGCGCTGTTGATGACCTGATCCAATGCCAGGATGGAAAAGTTGAAGGTCATGAACTCGCAGATCGGACGAAGCCCCGTCATGGCCGCGCCGACACACAGCCCGGTGAAGCCCAACTCACTGATGGGTGCGTCCACCACCCGCTGGTCCCCGAAGCGTTCCAACATGCCTTTCGAGACCTTGTAGGCCCCGTCGTACTCGGCCACTTCCTCGCCCATCAGGAAGACGGAGTCGTCGCGCTCCATCTCCTGGACCATGGCCGCGTTCAAGGCGTCCCGGTACGTCATCCTAGCCACGTGAGCCTCCTCTGTTGTCGAGGAAGAGGCGGCCGTGCTCGTTCACTTCGGCGTATACGTGATCGTAGAGAGTGGACGGGTCGGGAAGGGCAGAGGCTTCCGCGAACTCCGTGGCCTCGTCGCAGACCGCCCGTACCTCGGCATCCATGGCCTCCAACGCCTCCTGGGTGAGGAGGTCGTCTCCCATGAGCCGGTCCCGCAAGATGCGAATGGGGTCGCGCTCCTCGACCGCCTCTTCCACTTCTTCCTTGGATCGATAGGTGCCCGAGACCGGGTCCGACATCGAGTGGCCCTTGAACCGGTAGGTCCGGGCATCGACGTACTGAGGGCCGCTGCCCTCCCGGACTCCCTTCACGAGATCCGTGAACAACTGATAGGTGGCGACCACGTCCTGGCCGTCCACGGAATGGGCGGGGATGCCGTAGGCCGCAGACCGCTCCACGATTTCCGTGCGCGAGACCCGGGAGAACGCGGTGCCCATTCCGTAGGCGTTGTTCTCGACCACGTAGATGACGGGGAGGTCCCAGATGGCCGACATGTTGAGCGCTTCGAGGAAGGCGCCCTGGTTCACCGCGGCGTCCCCCATGAAGCACACGCAAACCTGATCCCCGCCCCTGTACTTGATGGACCATCCCAACCCGGCTCCCAGGGGAATCTGGCCACCCACGATGCCGTGGCCTCCCATGAACCCCTTCGTGTTGTCGAAGAGGTGCATGGATCCACCTCGACCACCGGAGCAACCGTCCACGCGTCCAAACAGCTCGGCCATGACCGATTTGGCGGAGAGGCCCTTGGCCAGCGCCTGCGTGTGTTCCCGGTAGGCCGTGATGACGTAGTCGTCTTCCCGTAGGGGCTTGATGCACCCGGCTGCCACGGCTTCCTGGCCGATGTGGAGATGGCAGAAGCCGCCGATCTTGCCGATAGCGTAGGCTTCTTCCGCCTTCTCTTCGAAACGGCGGTACAGAAGCATCTCCTTGAGCAATCCGAGAAGGGTCTCCTTGCTCAGCTCATCCCCCTTCCCCTGGCCGTTCCTGCTGGCGCCGGCCGCATCAGGTGACGACCGGGTCGACTTGCCCTTCGTCTTCGTCGCGTCTGCCATATGCGTTCTCTGCTTTCCTATTCCAGACCTTCGTCGCCCCGCAGCACACGGAGCTGTACCAGTCCCTCCGCCGACACCTCAGCAGGCGCCGGTACGTCTGCCTCCAGAACCTCTTGGATCGCACCCGGGCCGCCGGCCTCCACTTCTCTGGCCTGCTCCTTGGCATGGTAGCTGGAGCGCACCAGGGCTCCCGACTCCACGTGACGGAATCCGTACTCTTCCTCGCCGACTCGCTTCCACTCACGGAACTCGTCGGGGGTGACCCAACGGGCCACGGGGATATGTTGCGCGGACGGTCGCAGGTACTGCCCCAGCGTCAGGATGTCGACCGCCGCCTCCCGCAGGTCCTTCATGGCCTCCCGGATCTCGTCCCCTCGCTCGCCCATCCCCAGGATGATCCCCGTCTTGGTGAGGATCGAGGCATCGATGCGCTTGGCAGCGCCAAGATAGGAGATGGACCTCCAGTAGCGGCCACCCGGGCGAACGTCGGGGTGGAGGCGCTCTACTGTTTCCAGATTGTGTCCCAGGATGTGAGGCCGGGCAGCCATGACCGTTCTCAGGGCCTCTTCGTCTCCCTTGAAGTCGGGAATGAGCACCTCGACGGAACATTCGGGCACTCGGGCGTGGATCTCCTGAATCGTCTCCGCGTAGATCCCGGCGCCT
>JAHEKK010000437.1 GCA_024638395.1 Gemmatimonadota bacterium
AAAATCGCTATCGCCGAACATCCGCCCGACGCGGTTGGCGAACCAGTCCAGCTCGGACCAGGGGTTGGGGGTGCGAACGGGGGTGCGAGTGGTCTTGATGATGGCCATGTAATCCTCCGGATGGTTGGGGTGAACGACCGCCCGTCAAGAAACGCACGGGGCGTGCCAACCCGAGATCTGCCATTTCGCCAAAGCGTTGGGTCACATTGACTTGCGGGAGGATTCCTGTGCTGCCACTATGGCAGCACAGGAAGCGGTTATAGGCGCTTACTCAGCCTGGGGAAGGTGTGGCGCCCCCCAGCAACTCCCTGGCCCGCCTCGCCGCACCCCGCTCCGGGACGACGGTCTTGTCGACGAGGTCATACCCCACCTCCCGAGCCAACTCGCCCACGGGTCCACCCAGCCGGTCCAACCCGGTCAGCCCGCCCACCAGAGCCAGGCCAGGCCGGCCCGGCCACCCGTCCGAGCGGACCAGTGCGGCCTCGAGCATCCGGCGAACCTCGGAGAGCGCCCGATGGATGATGCGGGACGCCACGACGTCTCCTTCGCGTGCCGCATCGATGACCAGGGGTGACACTGCGGCGAGGTCGGCCTTCGCGGCGGCACCCGACCAATCAAGCAAATCACCCGGCTCCGCCAGTCCCAGAGCCTCGAGGACGGTGGCCGTCAGGCCCGTCACCACTTCACGGCCGTCGGAACCCCGCACAACGGCTTGGAGGGCGTCCAAGCCGATCCGATACCCGGAGGCCTCGTCTCCGAGTTCCGTCCCCCAGCCGCCGACGGTGATTCGAGTCCCCTGTGGATCCACGGCGTAGAGGACGGAGCCGGTGCCCAGCACGACCAGAACCCCGGGGCGTCCATCGAAGGCATCGGCGTGGGCTGCTGCCACGTCGGTCCCGACCTCCACGATTCGCGCCACGCCGGACGACCGGAGGCGATCCAGCACGACTTGTCGCGGCTCCCCGCGCCCCGCCCCGGCAAGGCCGGCCCAGAGAGCGTGGACAGGCAGGTCCACTCCGGCCATCTCTACCAGGCCACGGACCAGGCCCTCCACTGCCTCCGCCGCCTGCTCCGGGGCAGCGGGGAGGATGATGGCCGCGCCACCGTCGGCTTCCGCGAGGGTCTCCCCGTCGCGCACGAGCATGCCTCGAGATCGGGTGCCGCCCCCGTCGACGCCGATGACGATCACAGGGCCGTCTCCAGTCGTCGAGAGGTCATTTCTTCCGGAAATTCGAGCCCACCGCCATGGTCACGGAGGCACCGATGAAGACGAACCAGGGCCATGCCACGAGGTCCCGCGCGAAGACCCAGATGGCCACCACCGTGGCGATCCCGACCGTCATCCCGATGACGGCGCCCCGTCCGCTGGTGGTTGTGGTCAGGACGCCCAGGGCAAAGGCGCCAAGGAGCCCTCCGTAGACCATGGAGGCGACGGCGAGGGCCACCTCGACTGCGGCTGTCCCTACCGAAAGCGGAATGAACACGATGGCCCCGAAGACCAGAAGCCCCGCCCAAACGAGAGTGAACACCTTACCGGCCCTGAGGACGGCAACGTCGTCATCCGCTTTTCCCGCTGCAGGGGCCCAGAAGTCATAGGCGGACGCGGACGCCAGGGAGTTGATGGAGGACGAAAGGGAAGACATGGCGGCGGCAAAGACACCGGCGATCAGCAGCCCCCGTACACCCACCGGCATTTCATCGATGATGAACCGAGCGAAGATCTCGTCGGAACGATCGAAAGGACGGCCCTGGTAGAAGGCCCACAAGCCGAGTCCCACCATGAGGAAGAGAGCGAACTGGAAGAGCACCACGACACCGCTGCCGACGAGAGCTCTCTGGCTATGGCGCACGTCCCGGCAGGTCAGGAGCCGCTGTACGATCAGTTGGTCGGTGCCGTGGGACGCCATGGAGAGGAACCCCCCACCCACCAGTCCGGCCCAGAAGGTGTAGGCCACGGCCGGCGAGGTCGAGAAGTCGAACACCTGGAGCTTCCCCGCCTGGGACGCCTGCGAGAGAATGCTGCCCCAACCTCCCTCAACGACCCCGTGGAGCAGGGCTACCGCGATGATCCCCCCGGCCACGTACAGCGCCATCTGAAGGGCGTCGACCAGGACCACCGCTTTGATGCCGCCGAAGTACGTATACGCCAGCGTGACAGCCCCGATCGCGAGAATGGAGATGGGGTACGACCAGCCCGTGATGATGGCCAGGGGTATGGCCGTCGCGAATAGCCGCACGGAATCCGCCAGCAGCCGCGTGACCATGAACACCCCTGAAGTGTACTTCCGGGCGCCCGGCCCGAACCGTCGATCCAGGAGCTCGTAGGCGGTGGACAACTCCCCCCGGTAGTAGGCCGGGAGCAGGCGTGCGGCCACCACGATACGGCCGGCGAGGTAGCCCAGGGTCAGTTGCAGGAACGCCAGCGTCCCCAGGTACGCCACACCGGGGATGCTGAGGAACGTAAGCGTGCTGGTCTCCGTGGCCACGACGGACAGCATCACGGCCCACCAGGGCAGTTGGCGGCTTCCCAGGAAATAGTCCGTACCGCCGCGGTTGCCCCTGCCCAGCCAGGCCCCCCACAGGGTCACACCGGTCATGTAGACCGCAACGACGAGGAGGTCTACGCCGCCGAAGCTCATGACTGGGACCTCCTGGCCACCGGGACGTCGAGGATCGCACGGGCGGCGCGATCGTGGACGCCCGTCCTGAGTGGGATGTGCTTGCTGTTCTCACGCGTGGGATTCACCCGGTTGGTGAGGAGCACCACGCCTAGATCGAGGGACGGGTCCATCCAGATGGAGGTGCCCGTGTAGCCCGTGTGTCCGAAGGCCCGGGCCGTGAAGTACTCTCCCGCAGAAGAGTTTTCCGAAGGCGTATCCCACCCGATGGCGCGACTGGAGGCGTCACCTTGACGGCGCGTAAACCAGTCGACCCACCCGGGCCGGAGAATGGTAATCGGCCGGAAGCGGGGGCCATTGCAGGGCACCCCGACCTCGCCCAGCGGATCGCAGGGAGGGACCGTGCCCCCTTGCAGCATCATGAGGGCGAAGACGGAGAGATCACGGGCGGAGCTGAAGAGCCCGGCGTGGCCGACCACGCCCCCGATGGCGAAGGCGTTCTCGTCGTGGACCACGCCATGGATCTTGCTGCCCCGGTAGGTCTCGTCCACCTCCGTGGTGGCGACCCTGTTCCAGCTCGCCGAATCAGGCGAGAACCCCGTGTCGGCCATGCCCAACGGGGACCAGACTTCACGGGTGAGGTAGGCGTCCAGGGGCAAGCCCGAGACCTCTTCGACGATGAACCCGGCCGTCATGAGACCGATGTCCGAGTACACGGTCTGCCCGCCCGGGTCGTAGTCCAGGTCCAGCGCGCCGATGGCGGCTTCATACGCAGCCCGACCTTCGAACTCGAGGAAGAACCTTCGAAAGGGAGGAAGGCCACCCTGGTGGAGCAGGAGGTGGCGGATGGTTACGCCCCGCTTCCTGTCGTCGGAACCGGCCCACCACGGCAGGTGGTCGACCACCCGGTCGTCCAGGCTCAAGAGTCCCTGCTGAGCGAGCCTCATGACGGCGGTCGTGGTCCCCACGACCTTCGTGAGGGATGCAAGATCGAAGATGGACGAAGGCGAAACGCGTGGGGCGGCTGGATCCCAATCCAGGAAGCCGTATCCCCGGAGGCGGACGAGACGGCCGTGGCGTACGATCGCGAGGGCGGCACCTGAAGCGGCGGAGTCGGCCAGGGCTTCCAGAATGAAGGCGTCGAGCTCATCCAGTGCCCCCGGGTCCATGGCTGCGGTTCCC
>JAHEKK010000438.1 GCA_024638395.1 Gemmatimonadota bacterium
CCCTCCATCGATCCACACGACCGCCTTGCCCTCTTGAGCCAGTCGCCGGGCTTCCGAGTCGTCGAGGCTCTCGGCCCTGGCAAGGAGTTCCGAGATGCCCGCGTACCGGTCCAGATCGGCGATGTTCGCCTCGGACGACACCGCAGCCACCACCATGGGCTGACCCAGGGTGCTCTCTCCGATGTCCAGGATCTGGACCCTTCGGGAGGCCTCTCCGAGGGCCCTGAAGTACTCGAGGATCTGTGGGTAGTCGGCCAGCCTGTAGTCTTCGCCGGGCGCGAAGCCGATGACGTCGGCCGGAACAGGCACCTGGCTGGAGCCGGGAGTCGGTGTGCCGACCCCCACGAGAGCGGCAACCAGAAAGGCGCGGGCCGTCACCCTGGCGAGGGTAGTACGCTCGGCACGCAAGCCACCCGTAGGGCTCGACTTCCCGGATTCCCTCCTCTCCAACGGGACATTCCCGTGGCAGCGGTTCACGGGCTCCTCCTCGGCAGCGGAACCGGGTCGGCCACCGGCGGACGCACACCTTCGGCGTAAACGCGGGCCTCCAGGGCAGGAAGCGTGAGTGTGAGGGCCGCATTGATGTCCTCGATGACCGGCGGCAGGCTCTCCCACGATTGCTCCAGGAGCCACTGCTGATCCGAGGTGGGCGGGCCGGTGGACCCCTGCACCTGGAACATCAACCCGCCGCCCCCGTCCGTCGCATCGTCCAGGGCCTCTTCCAAGGAATCCAACTCTGCCCGGAAGGCCTCCAGGTCACCACTGAGAGCCTCGGGCGGCGACTCCGCTTCGGCCATTCGAGCGTCCAGCTCGCTCAAGCGGTCTCTCATGCTCTCGATGGCATCCTCCGCCTGGCTCCCGGAATGGCCCAACCGGTACGCATCGAGGAGAAGGACCTGCCGGGATGCGAGGGCCCCGGGAGATATGTCGATCCTCGGGTCGAGCCGGACGTCGACCGATGTCGTCTCCGCGGCGTCGGGCCCCTGGATCTCGATGTGATAGGTACCGGGCAGCACCCGGGGTCCCGGGTCCATGTGGTCGCCCGACGCATCCTCTTCGACGAGGCGCAGATCCCAGATCACCTCGTTCATTCCGGCGTCGGCGGACCCCCAGAGCTCACGAACCGTCCCGCCCTGCTCGTCGGTGACATGTACCAGAGTGCTGTCGCTAGCGGCGGAGAGCAGGTAGCGGATCCGGGCGCCGGCCTCGGGGTTGGGCGCTGCGTAGATCCCCGGAGTCCAGCCCTGGGGGCGGTATTCGTTGTAGGACAAGGCGGGCGCGGGCTCGAAGAGGTGGACGGCTTTCGACATCACCTCGACGGACAACTCCTCCAGGGGACCGATTTCGTCCATGATCCAGATGCCTCGGCCGTGGGTCCCCAGAATCAGATCGTTTTCCCGGGGATGGACGACGATATCGTCCACCGGCACCGTTGGGAGGCCCCCGTCAATCCTCACCCAACGCCTACCACCATCCATGGACACGTAGGCGCCGACCTCGTTTCCGAGAAAGAGCAATTCCGGGCTCCGGGGATGTTGTTCAAGCGCATTCACCGAGGTTTGCGGAAGGCCCAGAACGATGGCTCGCCACGACTCCCCATAGTCGTCGCTCCGGAATACGTACGGGGCAAAGTCATCGGCGCGGTGGCCGTCGAAGGCGGCGAAGACGGTCCCCGCCGAAGCATGGGACGCGACGATGCGTGTGACGTAGGTGTGGACCGGCAGGCCGCGGACGTTCCCCGTGATGTCGCTCCAGGTCACGCCACCGTTCCGCGTGACATGAACCCGACCGTCGTCGGATCCCGTGTACAGGAGGTCCGGATCGACCGGCGACTCGGCGAGGGCAGTCAGGTTTCCGTAGTTGCTCTGACCGTCGTTCCGGGACATCTGGGCTTCGGAGCCTGTCACGCCCATGAGGGTCAGCGTATCGCGATCGATGCCCCACGTCAGGTCGGGGCTGATCTCCGTCCAGGATTGGCCCAGATCGGTGGAGCGGAAGAGAACATTCGCCCCCGTGTAGATGGTCTGGGAATCGTGGGACGACAGCAGGACGGGGCTGTCCCAGTTCCACCGGAGCTCCCGATCCTCCGGAGCCTCCTGAGCCTCCTCACCGTCCACGCTCGATCGGACGCGCGGGAGTGGCCTGGCGACGGGGCGAATCCGCGTGCGCTCTCCAGTGACCCGATTCACACGGGTGAGATTCCCCCCCTGTGACTCCGCGAACATGATGTCCGAGTCGCCGGGCACCATGACCGTGAAGAACCCGTCGCCCGATCCCACGTTGTACCAGTCGCGGGTGCGGATTCCCTGATTGGACCAGGTCTCCGACGGCGCGCACCAGGAGCCGTTGTCCTGGAGGCCCCCGCAGACGTGATAGGGCTCCTGCATGTCGGCCCCGATCTCGTAGAACTGGGAGATCGGCAGATTCCGGAACTGGTACCAGTTGTCGGACCGGTCCCAACTGACGGACACACCGCCATCGCTTCCCAGGAGAAGATGATCCGAGTCGGCGGGGTCGATCCACAGGGCGTGATGGTCGAGGTGGACGTCCGCAGCCGCGTCGTCCGTGAAGCTCCTCCCTCCGTCGGACGATCTGAACAGGTCGGATCCGCCCAGGTAGACACGCTCCATGTCGTTCGGATCGACACGGATCTGGCTGTAGTACATGGGTCGGTTGTTGGTGGTGCTGAGATGCTCCCAACTCTCTCCCCGGTCCGTGGAGCGGTAGACGCCGTTTTTGGGGTTGTCGGGGCCTCCGCCGAACCCCTGGCCGGGAGCTCGCGCGTCGGCCTCGACCAAAGCGAAGACGACGTGCGGATCACCTCTGTAGATGTCGAGGCCGATGCGCCCCTTGTCCCCTTCGGGCAGCCCCTCCGTCAGCTCCACCCACGTATTGCCGCCGTCCAGCGTCCGGTAGATCCCGCTCCCGGGACCGCCCCCGTTGAAGCCCCAGGCCCGGCGGCGCCGCTGGTACATGGCGGCGAACAGGGTCCGGGGATCCTGGAGATCCATGACGAGGTCGATGGCCCCCGTATCCTCGTCGATGAAGAGAACCTGATCCCACGTTCGTCCCCCATCCACCGTCCGGTACACGCCTCGTTGGGGATTGGGGCCCCAGAGATGGCCCACCGCCGCCACATAGGCGACGTCCGGGTCCTGGGGATGCACCTGGATGCGAGAGATGTGGTGGGTGGCCTCGAGGCCCAGGTGCGTCCACGTCGAGCCTCCGTCCAGAGAACGGTAGACGCCGGATCCCCAGGGCGAGCTCTGCCGATTCTGGGGCTCGCCGGTACCCACCCAAACCACGTTTGGATTCGAGGGGGCCAGCGTCACATCACCGATCGAAGCCGTCTCCTGGTCGGTGAATACGGCCTCGAAGGAGATCCCCGCGTTCTCGGTCTTCCACAGGCCGCCGCTGGCTGTGCCGACGTAGAACGTGGCCGGGTCGGCCTCGTGTACGGCCAGATCGGATACCCGGCCGCTCATGATGGTGGGGCCGATCTCCCGGAAACGGAGAGCCTTGACGGCACTGCGCACGGCCTCGGCGTGGGCCTCCACCCCATCCTCCTGGGCCCGGCCGGCGCCCGGGGCGGAAATGAGGCCCGCCAACGCGAAGACGATCGTCCCGTGACGAAGACCGGATCTGCTCAACATGATGCTCCTCGTGCGGAGGGTTCCCGGCAACGAAAGCCGGCACCGGGCCCCGGCGGCGCCAAAGTCCCCGGCTCGGATCGCCTGCCCCGGGCGAACAACGCTCCAGGGGTCTCCTCGGAATCATACGTCGACGGGCCCGGTCGC
>JAHEKK010000439.1 GCA_024638395.1 Gemmatimonadota bacterium
GACCCGCAGTCGATCGCAATCAACCAGTCCGCGACGATCTCGATGGCGGACGGCTTGACGGCCTCGCTGAAGGCGTACCTGGAGGAGGCTGTCGGAGAGACCTACGCCGCCCGCCTCGTGTCATCGGAGCCCATGCTCATCGACTATGTGAGCAAGCGCACGCCCGGAGAACTGGAGATTGAGAGGGAGGCGGCCAACCGGACCTGGAACATCCTTCAGCGGGCATTCTCGAACGAGGTCATCACTCCCGGCAATACCACGCTCATGGACCTCCATTACTGGATCGAAGAGGAGCGCCGCAAGCAGGGCCTCGAGTTCAACTTCCCCGCGAGCTTCAGTATCCAGCGCCCCGGCGGCGTGGAACTCGACGATAGCGAGGACCCGGTCATTCAGCCGGGCGATCTGCTCCACGTGGACTACGGCGTGAGGCTCATGGGACTCGTAACGGACCAGCAGAAGATGGGCTACGTCCTGGAACCGGGCGAAACGGCGCCTCCCGCCGGCCTTCGGGACCTTTTCGCCCAGTCCGTGCGTGCGGGAGAGATCCTGGCCGAGGAACTGGTGCCGGGTGTCGAGGGCCGGACCGTCCGCCTCCGTGCACTGGCCCGGGCGGAACAGGAGGGCATCCAGGCGTCGATCTACTCCCACGTTCAGGGGAACTGGGTCCACGGGGTCGGAGCCTGGGCGATCCAGGACTGGCCCGAGCGGTATGGCGTACACCCTGGGGAGCCGGTGCGGGATTCGGAGTTCTGGTCCGTGGAGTACAGCGTCTCCGGGGACGTCGCCGGATGGGGCGCGGCACGAATGGCCCGTGAAGAGGACGCGTGGATCAATCCGGCCACGGGACGTCTGGAATTCCTTGTCGGCCCTCAGCAGGAATTGTGGCTGATTCGCACTCCGCCGCGGCCCGTGAGTTGAGCCCGTCACTCAAGGGACGCTGAGGTCGACTCCAAGACCTCTGAAGGGGCAGATGAGGATTCTGCCACCGGGTCCAGGTCCTGGGGCAAGCCCAACGCCGCCGCTGCTGCAGCGCCGTGCTCGGCGTACCAGCCGGGAAAGGTCCGCGTGCCGGCCCGCATCAGCACACGTCCGAAGAACGACGGCATCCCCCGCCGGATCCAAACGGTCACCACGAAACTCCCGGCGATCCATCCAAAGGATCCGAGGAGCACCATGGTGAACAAAGTCCCCCAGCGCTCGTCTGCTGACAGGTTGTCGCTGGCGTTGGCGGCCGCACGCATCAAGGGGTCCAATTCGACTTCGGCCAGGTAGGCCATCGTGGGCTCGACGATCGACCGGGCCTGAGAGACCAGGCTGTCGAGTTCTCCACGCGGCGGCATGTGGGTCAGGCCCCAACGCACGTCGGAAACCCCGAGGATCAGCTCTCCCTCGGCGAGCTCCCCGAGCCCCTCGCTGATGGACCCCCGGGCGAGGTCGAAGCGGTTCAGCCAGGACCGCGTCCCCGCCGCCGCACGTCGAACCTCCTCCGGGGTCGGGGCCTCCTCCTGCAGGAACGCGACCGTTCGGGCCAGCTCATCTACGTGGCGCTCGCCATGTAGGTAGTGGACCATGGTTCGGAAACCGTCCGGGACGGCGGTCGCGAAGTCGGCCATGTGGCCGGGGACCGACTCTCCTGCCCCCAGCAACACGCCGATCACGCCGGCGCCGTTGGCCACGCGGAACACCCAGGCCGCGGCGTAGGCGAGCAGCATGCGGCCCAGCCCGAGGCCGGGAATCGAAGGGTTTCGCACGGAGGATCTCCAGCAGTGGAACCGTCCTCCTGAGTATCGGCGGCTCGCCCTTCTTTGGTGGCCATCCACTGCCCTCCGCCCCAACGCTGCGAGCCGCCCACCCGCGGGCGCCGGCGTCCATGGCCACGGCCGGGACCGGCCCGACTACGGAATGGGCGGCTCACCCCTCCCGAACTGGACCCGGTCCACCGCCACCCGGCCGTTGCTCACGATCATCAGGGGATCCTGGAGGACGAGAACGTTGTCCAGTGGGTTCTCGTCCACGACGATGAGGTCCGCTTCGAAGCCGGAGGTCACCTGTCCCGTGGTTTCCGCGATCCCCAGGAGCTCGGCGGCATTCAAGGTGGCGGTGCGCAGCGCTTCGAGTGGGGTCATGCCCAGCGCCACGAAATTGGCGACCTCGTGGGAGACCCGTGTGACCGAGGCGGGCGTGTAGCTCACATCCGCGCCGGTCACGATCTTGACCCCGATCTCGTGTGCCCGTTGAAACGTGCGGGCCATGCGCGGGAGCATGTGCATGCCCCGTGCGCGCGTCACCGGATCGTCGTAGTCGCCACCGGGTTCCACCAGGTCGACGATGGTGGAGTAGGTCGGAACCAGGAACGTCCCCTGGTCTCGCATCAAGGTCAGCGTCTCATCCGACAGATAGGTGCCGTGCTCTATGCTCCGTACGCCTGCGAGCACGGCAGCCCGTCCCCCTTCATCGCCGTGGGCATGAGCCATGACGGGTACGCCCGCGGCCCCGGCCTCCTCCACGACGGCGGCCAGCTCATCGCGTGTGTACACCTGTTGTCTCGGGTCGGTGTCCGGGAGGCCCGCCCGTTCCGTGCCCCGCGTCTTGATGAAGTCGACGCCGTGCTCGACGTTGGCGCGGGTCAGCCTCCGGAGGCGCTCAATCGTGTCCACACCACGGATGAGATCTCGCAGCTCCGGGTCGGCAAGCACCCCGTCTCCGATGTCGGGCGTGACGAAGACACCCGCCGCCAGCATGTCCGGGCCGGCGATATACCCGTCCGCGGCGAGTTCCCGCAGGGCCACGTCCCGGAAGGAGCCGACGCTGGCGCTGCGAACCGTCGTCACTCCCGTGGCGAGTGCCCGACGGGCGGAGGCCAGCGAGTTGAGATGGGTGTGAGCATCGATGAGCCCGGGGACCACGTACTTGCCCGCCAGATCTTTCACCTCGGCCCCCGGAGGGGGAGCGCCCCGGGTAACCGCCTCGATGCGTCCGTCACGCAACACCACCGTGACCCCCCGCTCCAACTCGCCGCTTACAACGTCGACGACGTTGGCGTTGACCAATGCGAGCCAGGGCTGGGGAAGACGGCCATCGTCTGCCGGAACCTGAGCGGCGCCGGGGGCCACGATGAAGACCGTGAGCGAAGCCAATAGCAGAACGCGAGTCATGAGGGGGTCCGGTTTCAGGGGAGAGCGTTGCCGAGGCCCAATCTGAATCGAGGCGGCCACCCTGTCGAACCCGCCCGTGACGGCCGGGTGGGGCGATAGGCCTCAGGGGCAACGTCCGAGACTACTCGGTTGAATCGCCGGCCAGGGGACCACGCAACCATCCGAGAGCCTGGACATGCACCTCCACGAGGGCGAAATGCCGAGTACACGGAAGGGAGGACCGGGACCGGCGGCGGTACTGCTGCTGTGCAGCGTCCTGTTCGCCTTCGCGGTCGGGTTCGTCGTGGGTGACCAGGAGTGGATCCCGGCGCGCTACGTGGTTCCGGCGAAGGACTTGATCAAGGGGTGGGTCCCCCACAGTCCACCTCCGCCGGCCATGAGCCAGCGGATCGTGCCTACGGGACACTTGCTTCTGGACGTCCGGGAGGTCCCGGTATCGGTCCGCAGGGAGGGGGCGGGCGGCGGCCTCACGTCCGCGGGGACCGAACTGCTCTTGTTGACCCACGAGGGTACCATCCTCCGGGTCGACGGCACTTCGGTGCGGCCCACGGCCATCGAGCCCCCGGACAACGGCTACGCGGCCTATGAGGCGGCATCCGAATCGGATCGCTTCAGGCACCTGACGCACAACCTCCGCTGGTT
>JAHEKK010000440.1:0-2539 GCA_024638395.1 Gemmatimonadota bacterium
GGGGGAGAGAAGCACGAGGCGGGGCCCCTGCACGGACAGAATCCGGTCGAGGGCCTCTTCCACCTCGATGTGGTTTCTCCATACCTCCACGGTGGCACCCCGCTTCCGAAGCTCGTCGACCAGGTTGAACGTGAACGAATCGTAGTTGTCGATGAGCAGGACGTGGACGCTCAATGGCCGGCCCCCATGATTGCTTCCAGTACGGCGCCGGCCTTGCGGCGCGTCTCGTCCGCTTCGGCGCTGGGAACCGAATCGTGGACCACCCCGGCGCCGGCGCGAACGAACGCGGTCCCCGAACGGGCAACAGCCGCACGAATGATGATGGCCGTGTCCATCCGCCCGTCCGACGTGACGTATCCCACGGCCCCCCCGTAGGGCCCCCGCTTGGTCGCTTCGTACCGACGCAGGAGCTCGGCCGCCTTCACCTTCGGAGCTCCCACGAGGGTTCCCATGTTCATGGTCGCGACGTACGCGTGCAGCGCGTCCACCTCGTCCCGAAGGCGCCCGCTGACCTGGGACACCAGGTGCATGACGTGGGAGTAGCGCTCGACGTGGAGGAGCGCATCGACCCGTCGGGTTCCTGCTCTGGATACACGGGCGACATCGTTTCGGGCCAGGTCCACGAGCATCATGTGCTCCGCGACCTCCTTCTCGTCGAGGCGGAGCTCCGCCTCGAACCGCCCGTCCAGGTCCTCGTCCACGTCGCCCTCACTGTTCTTCCCTCTGGGCCGGGTTCCCGCGATGGGCTTCACATGCACGCGTCGGGGGGTTCCCTCGACGCGAAGAGCCGTCTCCGGGGAAGCGCCGAAGAGAGTGCCCTCGTCCCCATGGACGTAGAACATGTAGGGGCTTGGATTCAGGAGCCGTAGCCGCCGGTAGGCCTCCATCGGGTCGCTGCAGGGCGCGGAAAAGGTCCGGGAGGGCACGATCTGGAAGACGTCGCCGGCCGAGATGTGGCTCTTGCACCGTGTAACCAGGGCTTCGTATTCCCCGTCCTCCAGGTCCACGTTGGCCTCTCCTCCGGGGGAGGGGGAGCCACGGCCTCTGGGCGGCTCCGGCGCCACGGTCTCGGTCACCAGTCGGGTCAGTGGGCCGAGGGCGGTGATGGCTTCCCCGTGGGCCGCGGATTCGGTCCCGCCCTGGAACAGGTGAGCGATTGCGACGGTCGTCCGGCGATCGTGATCGATCCACAGAAGGCGGTCCGCTAGCCAGAACTCGTAGTCGGGCCACCCCATGGGATCGTCCCGAGCCGGGGGCAGATCCTCGAAAGCGTCGACAAAGTCGTATGTGAATACACCGGCGACGAGGGGCATGGCGTCGGGATCCGGTTCCGTGGACTGCAGCCCGGAGGTCAGGACCCTCAGGGCGTCCGCGGGCCCCGGCGCGGCCAGGCGGGCTTCTTCGTCGCCGCCGGCGAAGGGAGAGAAGGTCGCTTCGACGCCTTTCCCCGTCGCCGAGACGCGGGCGATCCCGGACAAGCGCTCGGTTACCCAGGGCAGCAGTGCCTCACCATTGGCGTTGAGGGCTTCGATCTCCACTGTGGTGCCCCGGGCCGCGAGCCTCAAGGCGCTGCGCACGACAACCAGGCTCCGTCCGGCCCTGCCGGAGCTCAGGTCGGCCGACTCGAGAAGCAAGGTACCCCGCGTACCGAATTGGCTGGCGGCTGCGTCGAGCACGGCGGTCGGGTCCGGACAGGCTGGCACGGACCGCAGCACCGCTCGTGAAACTCCGAGGGGTGGATTCACGGAAGGCTCACAACGTTCGGCCGGCGGCTTCGACGAAGGGTCCGAGGGATCGCATCAGTTCGTCGAACTGGGACGGAAAGAGGGATTGGTGCCCGTCGGAAAGGGCCCGTGTTGGGTCGACGTGGACCTCGACCATCACCCCGTCGGCGCCGCAGGCCACGGCCGCCTTGGCCATCGGAGCTACCAGACCCCGGATTCCCGTGCCGTGGGACGGGTCCACGATGACCGGCAGGTGGCTTCGCTGCTTCAAATAGGGCACAGCGTTCAGATCCAGGGTGTTGCGGGTGGCCCGTTCGAAGGTCTTGATGCCTCTCTCACAGAGAATCACGTGGGGGTTGCCAGAGCTAACCACGTACTCTGCCGCCAGGAGCAGCTCGTCCAGCGTAGCCGCGGGTCCTCGTTTGAGCAGCGTGGGCTTCTGTGTCCGCCCAACCGCGTTGAGCAGCGTGTAGTTCTGCATGTTGCGGGCGCCGATCTGAAACGCGTCGGCGTGTTCGGCAATGGCGTCGAGGTCGGCCACGTCCACGATCTCGGTGACCGTCGGAATGCCGAGCGATGCCGAAACCGCACCCAGGATCTCCAGCCCCTCGCGTCCCAGCCCCTGGAACGAATAGGGACTCGACCTCGGCTTGTAGGCGCCCCCTCTGAGGCAGTGCGCCCCGGCCGTCTGGACCGCCTGAGCCGTCTGCTCGAGCTGCTCCCTGCTCTCGATGGAGCAGGGCCCGGCAATCACGGCGAAGCCCTTCGATCCGAAGGGGACGTCTCCGATATGTACCACCGTGTCGTGAGGATGG
>JAHEKK010000440.1:2549-3790 GCA_024638395.1 Gemmatimonadota bacterium
CTGACCATCTTGTAGGGGCTGAGGATGGGGGTGACGCTCTCCACCATGGGATGGCTTTCCAGCTGGAGCGCGGTCAGGACCCTCTCGTCGCCCAGGGCTCCCAGCACCACCCGCTCCGACCCGGGCATGTAGAGAGGTTTGCATCCCGTGGCCTCGATCCTTTCCAGAATGGAATCGGCGTCAGCCTTCGAGGCCTCGGGTTTGAGCACGATGATCATGGCTGTCCGGCCTCCGCCGTTCCTGCTGTGGGCTCCGCCGCTGCTTCGGCGGGCGGGGGTGCACCGTCGACGACTTCGAAGAGTCGTGACAGGAAGGAACCGGGCAATCCCGCGGCCGCGCCTACCGCCGTTCGGTTGGTCTCGATATCGCCCTGACCCTCTCCAACCGGCCGCCCGGCCGCCAGGGTACGGCGCCGGTGGATCCATCGCAGGATCTCGGAGTCGCAGAACGCCAACTCCGCGCTCAACTCACTCGGGGTCCGACTCGCCTCCTCGATGGCCTGCTGACGGAGGTAGGCGTCGCAGAGGACGAGAGCGACCATGGCCTCGGCCACAGGGACGACGCGGATGCAGATGCACGGGTCGTGACGGCCCCGGACGACGATCGTTCTGGGGTTTCCGGCCTGGTCCACCGTATCCTGTTCGTGGCGGATGGACGACGTTGGTTTGACGGCCGCACGAACGATGAGCGGCTCGCCGTTCGTGATCCCGCCCAGGACGCCTCCCATGTGGTTGGTCCGGAAGCCCTCGGGGGCCATGGCGTCATTGGTCTCCGACCCGCGTCGGCGAGTCAGGGCGAAGCCGTCGCCGATCTCCACACCCTTCACCGCGCCGATGGACATGAGGGCCGAGGCCAGCATGGCGTCGAGCTTCATGAAGACAGGATCTCCCCAACCCGCGGGGACACCTTCGACCCGTACCTCCACCACGCCCCCTACCGAGTCCCCCGCCTTGCGGGCCGCCTCGATGGCGTCCCACATGGCCTGGGCCTGGTCCGGGTCGGCGCACCGTACGTCGTTCTTCCCGATGAAGTCCGCCACGAAGCGGCGGGATTCCACATCGGCGACCGATCTCACGTGGCCCGTGATGGTCACGCCCAGCTTGCCCAGGATCTGCTGTGCGAGTGCGCCAGCCGCCACGCGGGCGACCGTTTCCCGGCCCGAAGTTCGACCCCCACCCCGCCAATCCCGGATCCCGAACTTCTTCCACCATGTGTAGTCCGCATGCCCGGGTCGGAAGACG
>JAHEKK010000441.1 GCA_024638395.1 Gemmatimonadota bacterium
CTGCACGTGCGATCCCGGCACCACCCTTCCACTCACCTTGACCCCGACCTCGGCGAAGCTCGGATCCGTCTCCACCTGGGCCAGGAGCTCCGTGGGAGTGAGGTAATAGACCATGCTTGTGTTCACGCCGGTCCAGATCAGGTAGCCCACGACGAGCGCCACTCCAGCCAACCCCGCGAAGAATCGTCCGTTCCTCATGTATTGCTTGCTCCCGTATCCATGCGCGATAACGGCCCCGAGGCCGCCTGGAGGCGTTTCACATACCCGCTCCGCCGCCGGCCTCCGTGGGCTTCCAGCGTGGATGTAATGTATGGCATCCGGCCCACTCCGGGACAGTCGGGCATTTTCCCATTCGACTCCATCCATCCAACCCCGTCCCCACGGCGTCGTTCCCCGCTCCGCACAGGACCTTGGCGGGGCCCGGGTTGCTCTGGATTCGGGGCTCCTGCCCGTCACGGTCCCGGCGTCAGCGGCGAGGCAGCGCCGCCAGGGTCGCCGCGACCGCCCGCGCCCAACCGTCGAGCAGCGTGGCCCTTTCCCCGGAGGTCATGTCCGGCGCCACGGACCGTCCTGCGGAGAAGGCTTCGTTGAAGGTCTCCGGACGGTCCCAGACCCCCGCCGCCAGACCCGCCAGCCCTGCCGCCCCCAGTGCGGTCGTCTCGATCATGTCAGGGCGATGGACGGGAAGGTCCAATACACCGGCCATGAACTCCAGAAACCACTCATTTCGTGTCGCGCCGCCGTCGACCCGAAGCTCCCGTGCTCGGATTCCCGCGTCGAGCTCCATCGCACTCAACACGTCCCGGGTGCCGTAGGCCATGGCCTCCAGTGCCGCCCTGGCGAGATGGGCCCGCCCGGTCCCACGGGTCAATCCCGTCAGCGTGCCCCGGGCCTCCGGCTCCCAATGGGGAGCCCCGAGACCTACGAACGCCGGCACCAGGTACACCCCGTCGTTGCTGCCCAGGGATCGGGCGAGGGCCTCCGTCTCCCGGGCGTCGTCGAGGATCCCGAGTCCGTCCCGGAGCCACTGGACGGCGGCGCCGGCGATGAAGATGGAACCCTCCAGTGCATAGGCCAGCTGTCCCTTCGCGTCACACGCCACCGTGGTCAGGAGCCCGTGTTCAGACCGTCGGGGGGCATCTCCGGTGTGGAAGAGAAGGAAAGCTCCCGTGCCGTAGGTGCATTTCCCTTCCCCAGGCCCGTGGCAGCCCTGGCCGAAGAGGGCTGCCTGCTGGTCACCCGCCACGCCCCTCACCGGGAGGGCGACCCCGAGCGCATCCTCCGTGGAGATCCCGAAATCGCCCGAGGACGAGCGGACCTCGGGAAGCAGTGCCCGGGGCACCCCGAAAAGGTCCATCAGGTCCGGATCCCAGTCCCGTCTCTCCAGATCGAAGAGAAGAGTCCGGGAGGCATTCGTGGGGTCCGTGGCATGGACAGCCCCCCCGGTCAGGCGGGCGATGAGCCACGAATCGATGGTCCCGGCCGCCAGTCCACCGTCCTCCGCCCGCTTCCGCAGGCCGGGGTCCGAGTCCAGGAGCCAGCGGAGCTTGGTGCCTGAAAAGTAGGGATCCAACACGAGGCCGGTCTTTGCCCGCACCCTTTCCTCGTGACCGTTCGCCTTCAGCTCTGCGCACATGGAAGCGGTTCGCCGGTCCTGCCAGACGATGGCCTTGTGCACCGGCGTGAGCGTCTCCCGGTCCCACAGCACCACCGTCTCACGCTGATTGGTGATCCCAAGGGCTTCCACCGAAGCGTCGGAGGCGTCCTCCAGGGCCTGGCGGGCCACCTGGACCGTCACCGACCAGATCTCCTCGGCGTCGTGCTCGACCCAACCGGGCCGGGGGAAGTACTGGGTGAACTCCTCGTAGGCACGGGCGAGCACACGCCCGTCCGCAGAGATCACCAGTGCGGTGGAACCGGTGGTGCCTTGATCCAACGCCAATACGGACGGAGTGCCCAGGGTCCCTCTCTCGTCAAGTAAAGCGACGCCGTTCCGATCCGGCGGCTATCCGTCAGGTAAGGCGCCGGGTGTATCCTGGGCAAGGGTTCGGAGGCGGGGGGCGAAGGGTGGCCGGAGAATCCCCGCCTCGGTGAGGATTGCCGTGATCAGGTGAGGAGGCGTCCGATCGAAGGCCGGATTCCAGACCGACGCGTCCGGCGGCACCAGGAGTCGGTCGCCGCAGCTCCGCACCTCGGTATCATCCCGCTCCTCGACAGGGATGTCCATCGCTTCCAGGCGGGGCTCCAGCGTCGTGCTCGGCGCCGCGACGTAGAAGGGGACGGCATGGTAATCAGCGAGGACCGCCAACCCGTAGGTGCCGATCTTGTTCACTACGGTGCCATCGGGAGCCACGGCGTCGGCGCCTACGATGACGAGGTCTACCACGCCGCTGGCCATCAGGGCCCCCGCCATGGAGTCCGTGACGACGGTGACCGGAATCCCCGCCCGGGAGAGCTCCCAGGCCGTGAGGCGGGCCCCCTGGAGGACGGGACGTGTTTCTCCGGCGAAGGCACGGAGGGTGCGCCCCTGCTCGTGGGCAAGATAGAGGGGGGCCGTGGCCGTGCCGAGGCCGCCCGTGGCCAATGCCCCGGCGTTGCAGTGCAACAGAATAGTGGCTCCTGCATCGGGAATGACTTCGAGCGCGTGCTCTCCGATGGAGCGACAACGGCGCACCTCCCCCTCCCAAACGCCCAAGGCTGCGTCACAAGCCCGGTCGACGGACCCGCCAGGGTCCGATTCGTATCCGTCGAGGAATGCCTCCAGGACCCGCCGGAGCCCCCAGCCCAGGTTTCGCCCCGTAGGCCGGGCGGCGAAGAGCAGGTCATGGGCCTGTCGGGCCGCCTCCGGTGCGGGGGCGGTCCCTGCCCGGGCCAACCGACGGAGCTCCAGGGCGAGACCGAGAGCCCCCGCGATCCCGATGGCCGGTGCCCCGCGGACCTGGAGAGTCCGGATGCTCCGGGCTACGTCCACCGCCGACCGGAGGGCAACGTGACACTCCTCCCCGGGTAGGCGCGCCTGGTCCAGCATGTGGAGAGCCTCCCATCCGTCGCCGAGCCGAAAGAGCTCGGGAAACCCCGGGGGCATGCCTGACGACGAGGTACGCTTCACGGAGCCCGCCGGTGGGTGACGAGGCGCTCCAGACCGGGAAACGCAAGCGAGTACCCCGCCTGTTCCAGCAACCATACCAATCCGACCACGGAGAACCCCACCACGGCGTAGTAGTCACCCTGCACTTCGGCCACCAGAGACGAGCCGTATCCCTGGATACCGTATCCGCCCGCCTTGTCGAGGGGCTCACCGGTGGCCGCGTACTGCCGGATGTCCGCGGCCGTGGCATCCCGGAATCTCACCGTGGCCCTACAGACCAGGCTCCAGGTGCGCCCGCCCATCGAAAGGGCCATTCCCGTGCGGACGTCGTGTTCACGACCCGAGAGGCGAAGGAGCATGGACTCGGCCTCCCCTGTGTCGGCGGGTTTCTCCAGGATGTCTCCGTCCAGGACGACGACCGTATCACCGCCGAGGACCAGTGCCTCGGGATCTCCGTGGGCGCCGCCTAGAGCCTTCTCACGAGCTAGACGCTCCACGTAGGCGGTGGCGGTCTCGTGGGGCAGCCGAGCCTCCTCAACCCTGGTGGGGCGAACGCTGGCCGGCAGCCCCAACATGCGGAGAATCTCGGACCTGCGGGGCGACGCCGACGCCAATACCACGGGAGGAACCGGAGGGTCCGCCTCACCCATGGGAGGCTCGCTCGAGGATCAGGGTCACGGGGCCGTCGTTGACCAGGGAG
>JAHEKK010000442.1 GCA_024638395.1 Gemmatimonadota bacterium
CCCGGAGGAGAAGCCTGCCGGCATGTTCTGGCCCGACCAGGTCCTGAAGGATTCGGTCGCGTGCCTCGCCGTGATGGTCACCGTCCTCGGCTTGGTTTTCTGGCACGGAGGGGCACCCCTGGGTGCCCCGGCGGATCCCACCGAGCCGTACGCCGCCGCACGCCCCGAATGGTACTTCATGTTCCTGTTCCAATGGCTGAAGTACTTCCCGGCAGGGATGGAGGTGGTGGGGGCCATCCTGATTCCCACCGTCGTGGTGGCCACGGTCGCCGCCATGCCGCTCCTGGGACGTTGGCAGCTGGGGCGGAGCTTCAACCTGGCCCTGACCTTCGGCGTCGTCGGTGCCATCGGGCTGCTGACCTGGCAGGCCTACACGCAGGACGGCGCGGATGCGGACTTCCTCGAGGCTCAAGCCTGGGCCGCGACCGCTGCTTCCCGGGCAGCGGAGCTTGCTGAGGCACCGGATGGCATCCCTGCCGCGGGAGCGCTGGCCCTGCTGAGAACGGACCCTTACACCCAGGGGCCCCGGCTCTTCGCTGAGAACTGCGCGAGTTGCCACACCTACGAAGGCCACGACGGGCTCGGCCGGCTCCCTGAAGACGAGCCCTCGGCCTCCGACCTCCACCAGTTCGCCTCCCGCGATTGGCTGGAGGGGCTGCTGGATCCTGACCGGGTGGCCACAACGGAGTATTTCGGGGGGACCGAGCACCGAACCGGGCGAATGGCTCGGTACGTCCAGAGGGGCATTGCTCAGTTCGATCATGAGGAGCAACTGCAGCTCGCCTCCGTGATCAAAGCGCTCTCCGCAGAGGCCGGCCTCGGCTATCAGTCGGGAGCCGATGTGGCGGATGGGGAGGAGATCGCCGAGGGCCGGGAGCTGATGCAGACCGAGTCCATGCGCTGTACCGAATGCCACGAGTTCCAGGGCGTGGTGGAAGAACAACGGGGACCCTCGCTGACCGGATACGGTTCTCGCGGGTGGATGCTCCGAATGGTCAACGACCCCACCGATCCCGAGCTCTACGGGGACAACAACGACCGCATGCCGTCGTTCGGCGTGGAAGGCATCCTCTCGGAGCAGCAGATCGGCCTGATCGTGGACTGGCTTCGCGAAGACTGGTACCGCCACCCCGATTCCTGATTCGTCAAAAGGGACCAGGAAACCTTGCGTTCGTCGCGTCCGTAATATAGGGTATTACCCTATAGCTTATCACCCTGTTCAAGGGAACCTACTCGGGTACTCCCGCGCCAGGCGCACGACAACCGACCGAAACAGAACGCCATGTCACCCAAGCCAAACAGCGGACCGGAATCCTTGCTACCCCTGACCCACGTCGTCTATCACGTCCTCGTGTCGCTGGCCGGTGAGCCACGCCACGGGTACGGGATCATCAAGAACGTTCTCGAACGAACCGACGGGGACGTGGAGCTGGAAGCGGGCACCCTCTACGCCGCGATCCGCCGGATGCGGGACGACGGTCTGCTGGCTGAAGTACCCGCCCCGGCCGAGGCCGACGCCAGGCGTCGCTACTACGCGATAACCGAGCTCGGACGGGAAACCGCCCGTGCGGAGTCGCGCCGACTGGAATCCCTGGTCGCCTTGGCCAGGGACGCCCGCCTGCTCCCCGCGCGCTAGCTCGAGGCGACCAGCATGTGGATCGTGAAGCTCCTGCTCCGGCTGGCACCGAGACGCTTCCAGTCCGACTTCGGACAGGAGCTCATCCAGACCGTAGTCGAACGTCGAAAGGACCTGGGCCCCGGTGCGGCCCTGACGGCCCGGGTCCGCTTCTGGTGGCGCGAAACGAGGGCCGTGGCACGTGCGGTGATTCGAGAGCGGAGCGAGGACCGGAATCCACAAGTCAGGGAATCCATCATGGAAGGCCTTTGGAAAGACGTACGCCACTCGATCCGGGCCCTGGCCAAACGTCCCGGGTTCACGCTGATCGCGACCTTGACCCTCGCGCTGGGAATCGGCGCGACCACGGCGATGTTCAGCGCCATCCATGCCGTGCTGCTGAGCGAGCTTCCGTACGAAGACCCTGACCGGATCGTCACGTTCTACCAACTGGACACCCGCGATGGCGAGCGGTCGGAAGGCGTCTCCGCCGCCAACATCAGGGACCTCAAGGATGGGGCCCGCCTCTTCTCCCACATGGCTGTGGCGGACCCGTGGAGTCACGACCTGATGTTGGATGGGCGGGCCGTCAGTCTTCGAAGCTGGGCCGTGTCGGAGGGGTTCTTTGAAGCCATCGGGGCCAGCCCCGTCTTGGGCCGGGCCTTCCTTCCCGAGGAGTATCTCCCGGATTCGGAACCCGTGGCGATCATGGGCCATGCAACCTGGCAAAGCCGGTTCGGCGGTGACCCGGGAGTGGTAGGCCGGACCGTGGTGCTCGACGACGCCGAAAGGACGATCGTCGGGGTGCTTCCCCAGGGCTTCAAGTTCCCTGCCCCGGCCGAGCTCTGGTCTCCTCGTCCGCACCAACCCTGGGACGGCCAGTCCCGTGCCGCGGCCTACATGGCGGGCGTCGGACGGCTGGCCGCCGGCGCCACCCTGGAGCAGGCGCAGGGTGAGCTGGACCGCCTCTTCTCCGACTTGTCCTCCACCTATCCACAGAGCAACGGCAACACGACCATTCGAGCCGTTCCGCTCCGGGAGTTCCTGTTCGGCGACGTCCGAACACCACTCCTGGTGCTCATGGGAGCCGTGGCCCTGGTGCTCCTGGTGGCGGCGGCCAACGTGACGGGCCTCCAGCTCGCACGTGGCGCGGGCCGGTCGAGGGAGTATGCGTTGCGAGGGGCATTGGGCGCCTCTTCCAGCAGGCTCCTCAGGCTGGTGACCGTGGAGAGCACCGTGCTGGCGGCATTGGGCTGCGTCTTCGGGGTCGTCCTGGCCTGGGGCGGCGTCCACCTCATCCGCGCCCTGGCTCCCACGCAGATTCCCCGGGTCGATGAAGTCACGCTGAATCTCCCCGTCCTCGGCTTCGCCGCCGCCGCCGCCGTCGTCAGCGCGCTCTTCTCAGGGCTGTTCCCTGCACTCAAGGCGTCGGGCACCGACCTGAACTGGGCGCTCTCGGAAGGCGGAAGGGGTGGGGACCACGGCCGCCGGAGCGGGCGACTCCGCGACCGACTCGTCGTGGGCGAGATCGCCCTCGCCCTCATCCTGTCCATCGGCGCGGGTCTGCTCTTCCGCAGCTTCGATCGGCTCCTCGACAAGGAGCTGGGCTTCGATCCGGACGGACGCCTGGCCATGCAGATTTTTGCTTACGACAACAACGGCCAGATGAAGTCCGACTTCGTCCGGGAGAGCCTGGACAGGATCGCCAGCCTTCCGGGCGTGGAAGCCGTGGCCATCAGCAGCTCGATCCCCCTCGCGGACGATCAATCCATCTCGTCCATCGAGATCAACGTCCCGTTCACCATTGACGACGCGGACCCACCTCCGGAAGGGCAGGAGCCCACGGCGTCGGTGGCGAGCATCTCCAACGATTACCCGGCGGCCATGGGGTTGCGCCTTGTCGAGGGTCGCGCGTTTTCGACCGCGGATCATGCAGAGGCGCCCAACACGATCATGATCAATGAGGCCCTCGCCCGGCGGCACTTCGGCGACCGCAGTCCCCTCGGCCTTCGCCTCACGGTCCGCTTCAACGGGCCGGTCTCGAGAGAGATCGTCGGCGTCCTCGCCGACGTGCGTCCTCAGGGATTCGAATCCGAGCCCGTCAAGGAGATCTACATGCCCCTCGACCAGGTGCCCACGGGCTCCTTGACGTACGTGATCAAAGCCGTAGGC
>JAHEKK010000443.1 GCA_024638395.1 Gemmatimonadota bacterium
TGGGCCACCGAAGCGGCCAGGCCGCCGAGCCCGGACCCGAGAATGAGATGAATTCGCGGCGCGAAGGGAGCCCGTTTCTCCAGGGCGGCGAGAGCGGACCCGAGTACGGATGGCGTGATCACACGACCGCGCCCGCGATCGCGGCGGTCATGAACGCGGCGATCGACCCGCCGACCATCGCCCTGAGCCCCAGGAGCGACAGATCCCGGCGACGAGCCGGTGCGATGCCACCGATTCCGCCGATCTGGATCGCGATGGAAGAGAAGTTGGCGAATCCCGACAGGGCGTAGGTCGCGATTACCAGGGATCGTCCCGAGATCGGGGCCCCACCCGCCAGGTGGTCAGCCAGGCCCAGATAGGCGACGAACTCGGTGGCCACGGTCTTCAGTCCCATGAGGGATCCGACAAGGGGAGCGTCGGACCAGGGCACGCCCATGATCCAGGCCACCGGGGCCAGGACGGCCCCGAGGGCAGCCTCCAGAGACCAGCCCTCCATGCCCACCAGGCCGCCCGCCCAGCCCAGGAGCGCGTTGCACATGGCGATCAGGGCGAGGAAGGCCAGGAGCATGGCCCCGACGTTGAGTGCCAGGTGTAGCCCCTCACCAGCCCCGCGGGACGCCGCCTCGATGACGTTCACGTCTGGGCGATCCACCTCGACCCGCATGGAGCCCGCGGTCTCCGCCTGCTCCGTCTCCGGGAGCATCAGCTTCGCAACCACGAGCGCCGCCGGCGCGGACATGACCGAAGCCGCCATGAGGTGCCCCGCGATGTCGGGGAAGTAAGCCACCAACATCCCCACGTACGCGGCCAGCACTCCCCCGGCCACCGTGGCGAATCCGCCGGTCATGACCGCCATGAGCTCGGAGCGGGTCATGCCGTCGATGAACGGCTTCACCAGGAGGGGAGCCTCGGTTTGACCGACGAAGATGTTCCCTGCGGCGGAGAGGGTCTCCGCGCCGCTGGTCTTCATGGTGCGCTGCATCACCCACGCGATGGCGGCCACGGCGCGCTGCATGATCCCCAGGTGGTACAGGAGGGTCATGAGCGACGAGAAGAAGATGATGGTCGGAAGGACGTTGAAGGCGAAGAACCCCCCGGTACGAGCAACCATCCCGGCCGAGGGCTCGAAGAGGCCGTTCCCGGGGGAGCCTCGTCCCACCGGGACGTTGTTCCAGACAAGGTCGCCGAAAATGAACCGTGCACCCTCGATCGTGAACCCCAGGAGCGCGACGAACACGTCGTTGAGTGCACTGAAGACACCGGCGCCGACGGGGGTGCGAAGGATGATGAGGGCGAACAGGAACTGGAGGGCCAGGCCCCAGCCCACGACCCGCCAGGGGATGCGCCGCCGGTCCGTGCTCATGGCCCAGGCCGCCACCAGGAGGAGCCCGAGCCCCACCAGGCCCCGGAGCCGCCCTGCCAGGTCGAACTCCACGGCCGCGACTTCGGTTTCCCCCTGCCCCACGGCCTGTCCGATGCCGGCAAGGCCAGTCTCCTGCAGACCGGGCCCGGCGCCCGCCAGGCCGGCCGAGGGAGCGGCAAGGGCAAGGGCAACGCCCAGGACCACCATGGCGGGGACAACCCATTTCACGCCCCCCGCCGGCCGATGCCCACGGGGTTCTGCCTGGATCATCCCCGTGGTCGGGCCGGAGCCTCTCGACGCTCCCCGCGAGGCCTTCACCGCCGCGCCCCCGATTTCTGGCACCTCGTCAAACCCATCCACCGAATCGGATCTGGTCCCGGGGTATGCGAACCCCGCGACGCTTGGCCGCCACCAGCTGTGGATTCTCGAACACCTTCACGAGGAGCAAGCCCGCCAGGAAGCCGCCGATGTGGGCCCAGAAGGCCACCCCCCCACCCGCCGGCCCCTGAACCATGGAGGAGAGGATTTGGATGAGGAACCAGTACCCCAGCATCACCCAGGCCGGGACGCCAATCAGCTTGATGTAGATCACGATCACCAGCAGGGTGACGATCCGTGCTCTCGGATACAGGAGGAAATAGGCGCCCATGATCCCGCCGATGGCCCCGGAGGCGCCGACGGTGGGGACGGTCGAGCCCGGGGCGGAGAAGACGTGAGCCCCGGCAGCGACCAGCCCGCAGATGAGGTAGAAGGCCAGAAAGCGAAGGTGCCCCATGGAGTCCTCGACGTTGTTCCCGAAGATCCAGAGGAACCACATGTTCCCTACGAGGTGCATCCAGCCGCCGTGCATGAACATCGAGGTCAGGAGGGCGCTCCACCGATAGCCCCCCATCTGGCAGACCCGAGCCTCGCCTGCGGCCACGGTTCCCGTCACCTCCGCCGGAATGGCCCCGAAGGTGCAGACGGAGGCGTTCAGGAGAGATTCGTCGAATCCGCCTCCCTGAACCAGCACCCAGAGCGCGACGCACGCGAACATCAGCGTGAGGGTCACGAAGGGAAAAAGCTCCGTAGGGTTCTTGTCGTAGAGTGGGAACATGCGGGTCGATCGGGGGATCCGGAGACGGATCAAGCATGGCGCGGTTCACTCCCCGCGGCCAGTAGGATGCACAAGTCGATGGGTGCCGCCGGGGCCCCTGGACACCCGGCGCGTGGCATACGGACAAAACGGCATGGGGGCGCCAGGTCCCGCCAGAAGCTGCCAAAACGGCGGTGACCTCTCCCTTCGTCCAGCCATTGTGGCCGCTCGATACCCCACAGGGCCCGGCACGCACGTTGCTTTCCCCTGTTGCAGCCAGGAACTCCGAGCTCCCGGCCACTTCGCCGGGCCCCATGGCTCGGAACCCCTCGACAGGATTTGAAAGGAAACCCAATGGGAAAGATCATCGGGATCGATCTGGGGACTACCAACTCGGTCGTCGCCGTGATGGAGGGCGGTGAGCCCACCGTGATCCCCAACGCCGAAGGCGGGCGCACGACCCCCTCGGTGGTGGCCTTCGCCAAGGACGGCGAACGGCTGGTCGGTCAGGTGGCACGTCGCCAGGCCATTACGAACCCCGAGAACACGGTGTTCTCGATCAAGCGATTCATGGGGATGCGACACTCGGAGGTGGAAGCCGAGCGGAAGCGGGTACCCTACACGGTCGATCGGGATGGACAGGACCGGGTGGTGGTGAAGCTCCCCAACACCGACAAGGATTACACGCCCCCCGAGATCTCGGCCATCATTCTTCAGAAGATGCGTCAGACGGCGGAGGACTACCTCGGCCAGACCATCACCGAAGCGGTCGTCACGGTGCCGGCTTACTTCAACGACGCCCAGCGCCAGGCTACCAAAGACGCCGGGAAGATCGCCGGCCTCGACGTCAAGCGGATCATCAACGAGCCGACGGCCGCCGCCCTGGCCTACGGGCTGGACCGGAAAGCCGACGAGAAGATCGCCGTCTTCGACCTGGGCGGCGGAACCTATGACATCTCCATCCTCGAGATCGGGGACGGGGTGTTCGAGGTGAAGGCCACGAACGGCGATACCCATTTGGGCGGAGACGACTTCGATCAGAAGCTCATCGACTGGCTGGTGGCGGAGTTCAAGAAGGACCAGGGCATCGACCTGTCCCAGGACTCCATGGCCCTCCAGCGACTGAAAGAGGCGTCGGAAAAAGCCAAGATGGAGCTTTCGTCGACGATGTCGACAGATATCAATCTGCCCTTCATCACGGCGACCCAGGATGGTCCCAAACACCTGAACTACTCCCTGAGCCGTGCCAAGTTCGAGCAGCTCGTGGACGACCTCATCCAGCGGACGATCCCGCCCATGGAGAAGGCTCTGACCGACGCAGGCCTGAAGCGGGAGGAGATCGACGAA
>JAHEKK010000444.1 GCA_024638395.1 Gemmatimonadota bacterium
TGCTATCTGACCGGTACCGGGCAGACGCCGAGAATGTTCTCCCGGTCCCGGTTCTCGTGCCAGTGGCGAGCCGTCTCCGGGACGGGTCGTCCTCAGAGCGCCCCGGGTTCCCGGGAACGTAAGTGGGACCTTGGCGTGTTTGGCTCAAAGCTCCCGCCGTCCGGGCTGGAGCCGGCGGAGCAACATTGCGCGGGGCGTCGGCCCGGTGGAATGGTTCGAGATGGGAAGAAAAGCCATGGACACCACGCTCGGCGGCCACGCTTCGAGGTCACCAGGGCCTCTCCGGGGGTCGTTGGGCTTCGTTCTCGCGGCTCTCGTCGCAGCGGGTGGGTGTTCCGACGACTCCCTGGGGATCGGAACCGCCCCCGACGACGATCTACAATGCTCCCTGGACAGCAGATACCTGGCCGATGGCGGAGTGGGCCGCGACGGCATCCCGGCCCTCACGGACCCGACCTTCGTCCCGGTGGAGCCCATCGTCCCTGAGAACGCCTATGCCAAGGGCGACGACCGGGTCATCGGACTCCGTCTGGCATCCGGATGGGTCGCCATCCCCCACAACATCATGTGGGTCCACGAGATCGTGAACCTGAGCGACGGACTCGCCGTCACCTACTGCCCTCTCACCGGTTCGGCCATGGCGTTCTCGAGATCGTCGATCGGGGGGGCCGAGCTGGGTGTGTCCGGCCTGCTTTACCAGGCGAATCTGATCATGTACGACCGCAACCAGCCCAACGAGTCGCTCTGGCCGCAGATGTACGGCGAGGCGCGCTGTGGCCCCCGCAGCGGAACCCGGCTGGAGCGGCTCCCGGTGGTGGAGATGACCCTCGATGCGTGGAAGGAGCTGCACCCCGATTCGCGAATGGTGGCCCTGACCTCCGGATTCTCCAACTGGGCCCAGTATGCGCGCGACCCCTACGGCAGCCACTACGACGATCCTGACAACGCGGACTTCCTCGGGTATCCCATCCCCCTCGATGACGATCGGAGATTGCCGAAGGAGCGGGTCCTGGGCTTCCCCGACGACGGTTCGGGTCCCGGACCGGTGGCGTTTCCCTTTGGGGCCATGGATGACGTGGGCCCCAAGGCGGTCTTCCCCATCGAGTACGGGGGGCGTGACGTTGTTGTGTTCTGGGACCGCATGGCCCAGTCTGCGGCGGCGTTCGAGGCGGCGGTGGGGGTCGACCCCGCCTCCTTTGCGGCTACCGATGAGGGGTTCGTAGACAGTGAAACAGGGTCGGTCTGGGGTGTGGATGGTTCGGTCCAATCGGGCCCCCTCGAGGGGACGACGCGCCGCCTCCGTCCCATCGCCGAGGTGTACGTCGCGTTCTGGGGTGCGTGGGCTGCCTTCCACCCCGGCACGGTCATCGTCCCTTAGCGCTCTCTGCCTGGCGGCGGCAGTCGCCGTTGCCGGTTGTGGTAGCGGTGGAGATACGACCGTCGCGGCCAGGGCAGGCGATTGGACGTTGTCGACGGACCGGCTCGCAGAGCTCCTCGTGTTGGCGCAGCCCTTTCCCCTCGAGATCGACGCCGCCTCGGATCTGGCGATGCAGTGGGTCTCCGTGTCGGCCCTGGCCCAACAAGCGTCCACGACCGACCTGAGGACGGATCCACAGGCGCTGGTCGAGAGCATGTGGCTCGAGCGACGGGAATGGATTCTGGATCAGGACCGGGAGGCGCGTCTCGGCGAGGCTGTTGAGCTCGCTCCCCCTGCCATCGAGGCGGCCTTCGAAAGCGACTCGCTGAGATTGGTGGCCCACGTGCTCCGGCGGGTCGGGCCCGAGACTCCTGCTCAGGAACGACTTCTCCAGCAGCGTACGGCTGAACGCATTCTCTCGAACCTCGTGTCCGGCGGCGGCTGGGACCAGGCGGTTGCTCAGAGCGAGGACCTGTCCACCCGCGGTGCAGCCGGGCTCCTGGGGCTCTTCGGGCCGGGAGAGCTGCGTCCCCAGGCACTGGGGCGGGCGGCCTTCAGGTTGGCCCCGGGGGAGGCCTCGTCGGTGATCCAGTCTCCCAGCGGATTCCACATCGTGTACCGCCCCCTCCTGGAGGACGCCCGTGGCCTGTTCAGCCGGCGCCTCCACCAGCGCAGGCTGCTCCACGCAGACGGGGAAGCGAACCGCGCTCTCGCCGAGGCGCGGGGGTTGACGGTTCCCGATGATGCGACGGGACGCCTGGTGGAGATCGCAAGCGCACCCTACGCCTTCCTCGACGATGCGCAGGTCCTGGCGAACTGGTCCGGTGGAGCCCTGACGGCCTCCGTCGTGGCGCGGTACGTCACGGCGCTCCCTGACGACGGGCTGGACGAGCTGCTGTCGGCAGGCGACGAAGGCCGGCAGCGTTTCCTGGCCGACCTCGCAACGCGTGAAATCCGGCTTTCAGAGTTTCGCCTCGACGACCCGGCCTTGGCCGAGGCAATAGACAGCCTCGTTGTCCAGGGCCACCGGGCGGAGATGGACTACTGGCTGACGGCCCTTTCCGTAGACGGGGCTTCTCCGCCCTCCGAGCAAGGCGTGTCAACCTACACGGAGGCCCTGGTTGCCCGCCGGCAGGATCCCAGCGTCATCTCGCCCGTTCTGGAGGCCTGGCTCCTGAGCCGGGTCGAGCACCAGGTCCGTCCCGAGGGGATCCGGGCGGCGGTGGCCGCTGCCCGGACCATGATCCAGGGCGCCGGATCGACGCCGTGATGCTTGGTCCACCTCGAAGGCAGGGCCCCGCCCTCTCGGTCCTCACCGTTGCCCTGCTCGTCCTCGGCCTGACAGGCTGTCCTTCCTCTGACTCCCCCGGCGCCACGGTGGCGCTGGGGGATCCCCTGCCGGGGCTCACGCCGGCGGAGCGCGGCCGATTCCTCCTTGGGAAGGCGCTGTTCGAGCGCCTGGCCACGGTGGACGAAGGACTGGGGCCCCTGTTCAACGCGGAGCGATGCAGCAGTTGCCATGACCAGCCCGCGGTGGGGGGGAGCGGGGACGAGATTCTGGTTCTCAAGGCCACGGCCTTTCACGATGGACGTTGTAGCGACCTCCGCGACCAGGGTGGCGACAACATCCAGCAGCGCGCCACGTCCCTGCTGCTCGGGGCAGGGCTAGGGCCGGAAGTGGTGCCGTCCTCGGCAACGGATACGTCGCGGGTTACCGCCCCGCCGCTGTTCGGGCTCGGCTTGCTTGAAGCGGTGCCCGAGTCCGCTCTGGCAGCGATGGCGAGCCGTAGCGGGTCACAGGGGCCGATTTCCGGCCGGGTCGCCCGCACGGCCTCAGGTGACGTTGCCCGGTTCGGCCGGAAGGGAGACGCGGCCACGGTGGCTGCCTTCGTAGACACGGCGCTACGGTTCGAGCTCGGGCTGACCACGGAGAGCAACCCCGTCGAGGAGACGCGGAACGGGGTGCCTCTTCCCCCTGACGTCGACCCTATGGACGAGCCGGAGATCGACGGGGAAACCATGGCTCTTCTCGTCGACTACGTGCGTTACCTGGCGCCGCCGTCTGCCGAGCCGGTCGCGGACCGCACCTCGAGTGAAGCGGTCGAGCGGGGGGCGCGGGCGTTCGACGAGGTGGGCTGCTCGGACTGTCATGTTCCGGAATTGGAGACGGGACGGTCGCCCGAAGCAGCCCTCAGCCACCAGACCATCCGTCCCTATACCGACCTTCTGGTCCACGACATGGGGGACGGGCTCGCCGACGTGTGCGGGAGCGGCGTCGGCCGCAGCGAGATTCGCACCGCTCCCCTGTGGGGTCTCCGGTACCGAGAACGGCTCCTGCACGACGGCCGGGCCACGGACCTCCCGGG
>JAHEKK010000020.1 GCA_024638395.1 Gemmatimonadota bacterium
TCCGGACGCCTGGCCATCGTCGAAGGTGACCTCTTCGACCCGGTCTACGGACCGACAGGCGACGCAGAGCTCAATCGGGTCATCCAGTCCGACGAGTTCAGCGTGAACACCGAGAGGGGGCAGGCGGGCCGGGCGATCCACGCGGGCGCCGAGGTCCTGAATCAGATCTCGACCTCTGGATTCTGCGGTACGTGCCACGACGTCAACCTGGTCAATGGCTTCCGTTTGGAGGAGGCGTTCAGCGAGTACAAGTCGACCCCGGCCGCCGCTCAGGGCATCTCGTGCCAGGATTGCCACATGGGGATCGAGCCCGGCCGCAACTCGGGATACGCCGAAGCTCCGGCCGCGGTCGTAGGGGGACGGGACACCGCTCCCAGAAAGCGGACCAACCACCTCTTCGCGGGACCGGACTACTCCATCATCCACCCGGGCATCTTCCCTCACAACATCCGCGCTGCGGAGATGGCCACCATCCGGGAGTGGCTCACCTTCGACGTCGAAGCCGGATGGGGTACCGACGAGTTCGAAGCGGCCATACCCCAAGGAACGGAGTTTCCCGACCGCTGGAGCACCGCGGATGACCGCTACGATGCCCGCGAAATCATCGAGGCCAACCTCGAGTTGCTCGAGGTGGCCGACACGGAACGACTTCAGGTGTTGCGGGCCGGGTACGAGATCGGCGACATCGTGACTCGCCAGAGCAGCAACCGTGGAATCGAGTTCGACGTCGAGGTCAAGAACGTGACCAACGGCCACAACGTACCGACCGGATTCGATGCCGAGCGGCTGGTGTTCCTCCAGGTGACCGTACACGACGGGGCCGGCGAGGTGGTGTTCCAGTCCGGCGACCGGGATCCCAACGGCGACGTCCGGGACCTCCACTCGATCTACGTCCACAACGGCGAGCTGCCGCGCGACAAGTACCTCTTCAGCCTGCAGTCCAAGTTCCTCGTGCGGATGCTCCGGGGCGGCGAGAGGGAGCAGGTCCTGGCCCTCAACTACTCGCCGGATCCGTTGCCTTTCCTCAGGCCGTCCACTCGCCCGACGGTACTTCTGGGACGCCCCGTCGGCGCCCGGAAACATCGCGTGACGATCCCGCCCCTGAAGAGCAACTGGGCCAACTACAAGGTCGAGCAGAACGACCTCCAGGGTAGTCAGGGCCCCTACACCGCCGAAGTGCGCTTGATCGCGCAGATGATCCCGGTGAATCTGATTCACGAGATCCAGGGCGTGGGCTTCGACTACTACATGTCGCCCAGAGAGGTGGCGGACGCCGTGGTCGAAGGCGCCCAGCTCCTCTGGGAACGGCAGGTGGAGCTCAACTGATGCCCGATACTCCCGTAGGATTCGGCCGAGGCGCGCCCCTCCGGTGGGCTCTGCTCACGTTGTTCTTCGCCCTGGGGGCCCAACTCTCGATTCCCCTCGATTCGTCGGCCCAAGAGGAACAGGGCGAAGTCGAGATGGACCGCTTCGAAGAGGAATGCGCCGACGGGGCGGAAGAAGAGGAACACGGTGAAGAAGGGAGTCGGCTTTCCGACCATTGCCGGCCCCTGGCGGAAATACCCCCTAGGCCTCGTCCGCTCATCGAGCTGGGAGAACCCTTCCTTGGCACCGGCACGTTGGGAGACGGCTTCAAGATTCCGGGCGGCGCGGTCTGGCAGCCTTCCCTGGTCGCCTTCGGGTCGCTTCGCACCGCCCTCCAGGGAGGCAACTTCCGTGCGAGCGGCGTCGAGCTCGTCGAGGCCGTGGCGCGCCTCGACCTCTTCGGCAACCTCTACCTGACCCAGACCGAGCGGGTGCTCATCGGCTTCCGACCGCTGGACCAGGACGGCCGGTTTACGGGCTACACGCTACGGGCTCGCCCCACGGCATTCGCCGAAGAAGACTTTGAATCCTTCGAGAACTTCAACATCACCACGCTGTTCATGGAGGGCGATCTCGCCGAGCTGTTTCCCTTCCTCGACCCGCAGGACCGGAGAGGGCTGGACGTCTATTTCGGCGTGGGCCGTCAGCCAGTGGCTTTCCAGGACGGTCTACTGCTCAACGAAGACGCCCTCGACATGGTCGGTCTCACACGGGCCAACATGAAGCTGGGGAGCGTGGTCAACGCGCGGGTGACGGCCGCGTTCGGCTGGGGGGAAGTGAGTCGCCACGGTGGGGGCGCAAACGTGCTCGACGAATCGGCCAAGCTCTTCGGGATGTTCTGGGAGATCGACCGGCGCCGGAGCACATGGGAGATCGACGCCGTCTACGTAGCGGGCGACGACGTTTCGGGCAGCGGCGTGTATGTGGGCATTGGCGACATCAGGCGTATTGGCAAATACAACAACACGCTCAGAGTCCTCGCTTCGTTCCCCGCCGGTGACGAGACCTTCTTCAACCAACAGGGCGTCCTGATCCACAATCAATTGTCCTGGACCCCCTATCACAACCACAACTTGTGGTACGTGAACACTTTCGCCGGGATCAACCACTTCCGGTCCGCCGCCCGGGGACCCTCCAACGGCGGTCCCGTGGGGCAGCTCGGGATCTTGTTCGCCGCGCCCGGCATCGGGCGCCTCGGGGCGCCCCTCGGAAACGAGGTCGACCAATCCGTGGGCGGAGCCGTCGGCTATCAAGCATTTCTCGCGGATACGCGTCAGCAGATCGTGCTCGAAGCCGGCGGGCGTTATCGGCTCTCAGACGAGGCCCTCAACACGAACTCGGTCGGTGGAGGGATCAGGTATCAAGCCGCTGTGGGGAGGCGTTTCGTATTTGTTTTGGATGGGTTCGGTACGTGGGACAACGATTTCGAAGAGGTGAACTTCGGCGGCCGCACCGAGCTGCTCCTGAAGTTCTGACCGCAACCGTGCGACTTCTCGTCCGACCCGCGGCCGCTGTCCTGCTGGTCGCCGGTATGGGGGGCCTCGTCTGGGGTCAGGAGCCGTCTTCCTTCGAAGACTCCCCCTTCCTGCGCATCGACCCCGAAAAGATCGTCATGTCGTCCCGCGACGCTCGCGTGCCCTGCGGGGAATGCCACGTCGACGAGTTTGCGGTCTGGGAACAGACGCCCCACGCCACCGGGTTCAACACCCTCCACCGATCCGACGGCGCCGCCGATATCCTCGAACGGATGGACCTCCAGGTGGCGAAGCGTCAGGAGAGTCTCTGCCTGCGCTGTCACTACACGGTCGATACGTCTCTACGGGCCATCGCCGGGGTCTCTTGCGAGTCCTGTCACGGCGCGGCCCGCGACTGGATCGATGTCCACAACGACCTCGGCACCGGTGTCGAGCGCCCCGAGGACGAATCGCCCGAGCATCGGGCCCAGCGCTTGGAGGCAAGCGTTGCCGGAGGGATGCTACGGCCCTCGGGCGATCTGTATTCCGTCGCGGCCAACTGCTTCGAATGCCACACCGTGCCCATCGAGGATCTGGTCAATCGGGGCAGACACTCCACGGGTTCGGCCCGCTTCGAGTTGGTGGAATGGGCGGACAGAATCAGGCACAACTACGTGGATGCACAGTGGACGCCCGGCGCGGGTAACCGAGAGCCCACGGCGGAACGAGAGCGGGTGGCCTACACGGTCGGGAAGCTCCTCGACTACGAGTTCAGCATCCGGGGCCTCGCCGCGGCCACCGAAGATGGCCGCTACGCCAAGGGCATGGAGCGGCGCGTAAGTGACGCCTACCGGCAATTGGAGGCCATCGCCTCCGCACAGGCCATTCCCGAGGTGGTGGAGGTTCTAAGGGTTGGCAAGAGCCTGACCCTCCAACCTGGGAACCAGGCTCCGCTGCTGGCCGCAGCCGACAGAATGCGGGCTCAGGGACAGGCCTTTGCCGCCCAGAACGACGGGTCGGGGTTGGCCGCCCTGGACGCCTTGGTCGAGGGTGGCGGGGCGGTCGTCGCCGCCGCTCCCGCGGACCCCCCGGAATCAGAAACCGTTCCGGGGGACACCCCGGCACCTCCGGAAGACCCCGCCGCGGGCACGGCCACCCCCGACGCACCAACCCCGGCCCCCACGGAGACGGCCCCCGCGGCCCCGCCGCGAGTCACCGTCGGACAGGTAAGGGCGCGGCCCACCTGGTTCCCACCGGAAGGTGCATTCGAGGTCATCGACCCCGGCTGCAGCTGTCATGGCGACGCGGAAGACTGGTGGTTCGAGGATTCTCACGAGAGCGCCCATTTTCGACTCCTCAATCAGGAGCCCCGCGCCGTACAGATCGCCACGCTCTACGGGATTTCGGCGGCGCAGATGACCCAGGGCAACCAGATGTGCATGAGCTGTCATGGCATGCCCCTCAGCGCCTCTCCGTCGGCCCAGGTTTCCAGCGGGGTCGGGTGTGAGAGCTGTCACGGCGGGAGCTCACAGTACCTCGATCCCCACGAGGACGGGGGAAATCCACAGCTCGGCATGCGGAATCTGAAGGACCCGGCCGCGCGGGCGGCCAACTGCTCCCGTTGCCACCTGATCACCGACGAACGCCTGGTGGCCTCGGGCCACCCCACGGGCGCGTCATACGATTTCGCCAGCGCCAACGAATCCATCCGGCATTTCCCCGAAGGCAGGGTGGAGCGGGCCCGCGGTCGTAGAAGCGAGAACTATGCGGCAGCCTCCACCGCTGCCTTGGCCTCAGCCTATGCCGCGGAACGCAGCGGTCGACCCGTGCCCAGTGTCGAGGTGGTCGAGTACACGGCCCCGGCGCCTGCTCCACGAGCCCCTGCCGTGGGGTCCAGCCGGCCACCCCAGCCTCGGACGGGAACCAGGGTCAGCACGACAGGCGGCGAGTCCGTGTCCCCACCGCCGGCGCCTCCCCGCACCCGGCCCGTCGGCCGCGTCCGGTCGCCGGCACCCTCCACGCGCATCGACCTGCCGCCCCTGCCGGCCGCTTCCGACTCTACCGCGACCGAGGACGTCCTTCTGCTCATCAAGGAACGGCTCGAGGCGCTTCGACGCGCCCTCGGGCGGGAACGATGACCGATCGAGCGCCAGCGGCGCCGCGTCCCACCTCCGCCCAGGAAGGTGACCGATGGTCGGCCTACGGTGAGAACACCGGCATCCGCCGCATCTGGCAGGATCTGGATCCCGCCGCGCTCCGCAGGTTCAAGATCTTCAACGAGTTCAAGGACTCGTTCCTGGAGGATCTGAGCCCCGACGTCAGTGTGGCCGAGTGGAACAGCGGTGCCGTCCTCTTCGAAGAGGGCACCTACCTCGACCTGGCCTTCTTCATCGCCGAGGGGAGCGTGGAGATGGTACTGAAGAAGCTCGAGGATTCGGTGCCCGCCCCCATCTTCGAGGCGGACCCCCGCCCCGCCGCAGTTGGACGAGGCGACGGCGCCGGTCGGCCGTCCCGGCGCTCGGGGGAGACCATCGCCTATCTGGCGTCGGCCGACTTCGACCTGACGGGCGGCGAGCGGGTCGTATTGGGCGAAGGCGACTTCTTCGGCGAGATCGGAGCCCTCAACGGCTGGCCTCAGTCGGTCACGGCCACGACCGCCTCCGTCTCCACTCTGGTCCAGATCCGTCTCCCCGCGCTCCGCAAGATCACACGCAAGTCCAAGGCTCTCCGACGGATCCTGGACGAAACCTACCGGTCAAGGACTCTCGATCGGCAACTACGTACCACTCCGCTGTTGGCGTCCTGCGACGGACCGGTGGTCGAGGCACTGGCCAAGAAGGTCGACCTCTGCTCCCTCGAGCCAGGGGAGTGCCTGACCACTGAGGGTACCCCTGCGGACTCGGTGTACCTCATTCGCTCCGGATTCCTGAAGCTCTCCCAGAAGGTGGACGGCATGGACATGCTGGTCTCCTATGCCAGCAAGGGCCAGACCGTCGGTGAGGTGGAGTTGCTGGTGGAGGGCGTCGATCTCTGGCAGGCCTCCGTCGTCTCCGTCGGGTATTCCGAGTTGGTGCGCATCAGCCATGAGGACTTCCGCTCCGTGGTCCGTGAGCACCCGGACGTCGAGCGGAGCCTTTGGGAGTTCGCCGTCGATCGACTGAAGCAGAGCGGGTACACACGGCGGAAGCCCGATCGATCCCAGCTCACCGATTTCGCTCTAGCCAAGGGCGTCGTACAGGGGACCAGTGTCCTCGTCATCGACCTCGACGTCTGCACCCGATGTGACGACTGCGTGCGGGGCTGCGCCGCCACGCACGAAGGACGCCAACGGTTCATTCGCGAGGGCGAGACCTTCGGAGGCTTTCTCGTCGCTCGATCGTGCTATCACTGCCGGGATCCCGTTTGCCTCATCGGCTGCCCGACCGGGGCCATCGCCAGGGTGAACGTGGGATCCGTAGTCGCCATCGACGACGACTTGTGCATCGGGTGCGGAAGCTGCGCGTCCAACTGCCCCTACGACGCCATCGTAATGCACGATACCGAAACCGCCTGGTCGGCCACCGCAGAGCCCGCGCGGCTCCGGGGTGAACCCCGTCTCGTGGCCAGCAAGTGCGATCTGTGTCACGGCTCCGAGGCAGGGCCTGCATGCGTGGCGAGCTGCCCCCACGGGTGCGCCTACAGGGTCGAGGACGTCGGCGAATTCGATGCCCTTCTCCAAGCCAAGAAGATGCAGAATTCCAGTGGGGCGAAGGGCTTCCCCGCATGACGCCGGCCGGCAGCCTCGACCACGGAGTGGCCACCGGCCGTCCCGCACCGGCCTCTCCACATTCATGGAAACGGGCGGTCCGCTCAGTCCGATCCTTCAAGGTCTTCGCAGGGGCACTCGTCGTCGCCCTGACCATCTACCTGGTCAACGGCCTGGTCGGGGTCGTGAGTCCCGACTCCGCCTGGGGAATCGGATACGGAATCGGAGCGACGGCGCTCTTGCTGGCAGCTCTGGCATACGCCGTCAGGCGCCGAACCCTCTCGGCGCGCACGGTCGGCCCTTCGCGCACCTACCTCCTGATCCACCTCTACGGTGGTACCCTCTTCCTCGTGCTGGCTCTCATGCACAGCGGCTTCGCGATGCCCCAGGCCCCCTTGACCGGGATTCTCTGGCTGCTCGGCATCTGGGTCGTCGGGACCGGGGTCCTCGGGGTGCTCCTTCAGAAGTGGTGCGCCGCCGCTCTGGGCCAGCTGACCACGGAAGTACAGCTCGTCCGGATCCCCGAGCTCGTTGAACAGACGCGGGCTCAGGCAGAGGAGGTGGCGCGAACCGCCGGAGGAGTGCTGGGGGATCTGTATGCGTCCGAGCTGGCCGGCGCGATGCGGACTCCGACGTTCCGATGGCGCTCCTTCGCCGGATTCGTCGACGATCAGGCGGCTCGCTTCGAGTACGTTCGGGCCATGGTCCCGCCCGAACGGCATGAGAGCCTGGAGGCGCTGAGGCGGCTCGTACGTGCGAAGGCCGAGATGGACGTCCATTTTGCGCTGCAGACGATGCTGCGGAAATGGCTCTGGGTCCACGTGCCGACGGCCGTCGTGCTCGCCGCCGTCCTCGGCCTCCACATCTTCGTAACCCTCTACTACTAGCGAGATCAGGAAGGGAGCGTCAGCGCATTTTCACGAAGGGGTTCTTCGGTCGGGCCTTGCTGAGCGTCCAGGAAGCCTATCCCAAGCTCGGTGATCTCAAGGCGCCCTACCTTCTGGGCGCCGGGCTGGCGTTGGCGTTGGTGGGCGTCCTGGGGATCGGCGGAGCCAGCGGGAAAGACGAGTGGTTGTCCAACGGACCCCTCTCGGCGAGCCACGCTCTCTTCGGCGACGATTGCTCCACGTGCCACACCCCCGGCCAGGGAACCAGCGATGCCAAATGCGCGGCCTGTCACGAGAAGCGCGGCGACCACCCCGGTGCCTACTCCCTCGACACCCACTACCTCTACCGTTCCAACGATCCTGACCGGTCGTCCCCGCTCGAAGACGAGTTCGAGTGCGGGGCGTGTCACCGAGAGCACCAGGGAAGGACCGCCCCCCTCACGGACGTAGCCGACCAGAGCTGCAACCGGTGTCACGCTACCGGCTCGTTTGCGGCGACTCACCCGGAGTTCGCGGTGATCGCCGAGGCCGTCCCGGACCAGGACAACCTCCGGTTCCCTCATGTACTCCACGTCAGGGAAGTCCAGGATCAGGAGGACCTCGAGGACATCGAGTTGACATGCCTGTCGTGTCACAATGGCGAGTCCGACGGTGCCGGCTTCGTGCCGATTTCGTTTGAAGAACACTGCAGCGATTGCCATCTGACGAGCTCTACGCGCACGCCCTCGCTGGCCGTCGCCACCGCCGCCAATCCCATCGGGGTCGAGACCCTCGACCAGATCCGGGCCCGGGGCGGGGCGGGACGACTATGGGCGGACTACACCAATCCGAACGAGTTCCAGATTCAGGGCGGGCAGCTCAGGAAGCGCCCTCTCTACCATGCGGACCCGTGGGTCCTGGACAACCTCACGCGGTTGCGCTCGGCCTTGTATGACGCCGGAGGTCTAGAGGACCTCCTTCGCGTCTCGGCCGATGTGCCGCTGGGGCAACGGCGGATCCTCTATACGGAAGCCATCGCGACGCTGCGGGATCAGATCCGTGCCCTCCGCGACGAACCGTCCTCCCAGGTCCAGGACGAGTTGGAGGCCTTGGAAGACCTCATTGCCAGCGTGGAGCGGCGTCTGGAGAACCCCCTCGAGCCCCTGAACGACGCCCGGTTTCGCGTCGGCCCGGCCGACAGGCGCGACGACGTTTCCGACGCCGATGCCCAGGCCTACGAGGCCCTGATCGGTGATCTCACGGCTGCTTGCCAGGAGTGCCACGTCGTCGAGGACGCGACCATCAAGCGTGTTCAGGCGGATCAGTCCACGCTCATTCGTGCGGAGTTCTCCCACAGGGCGCACGTGACCCATTCCCGCTGCCTGGACTGTCACACGTCGATTCCGGTTCGCGAGTTCATCGGGTCAGAAGACGACCCCGAGCCGGAGGCGGACCACGCGGGGATTCAGAATCTGCCCGGAATCGAAACGTGCACGTCCTGCCATGGCGAATCGGCGGCCAGCGACCAATGTACGTCGTGCCACGTGTTTCATCCCGACAAGTCGCAATGGGCCAACCTGCTGCGGTACGCACGCCCATGACGGAGCCACGGGCACGCCTCCTCTGTCGTACCGGGCCGTTCGCGGGAGCGACCTACGAACTGGGCTCCGAGAGCATCATCGGACGGGACGACTCCAACGAAGTGGTCCTACTGGCCAACACCGTTTCGGGCCGCCACGCACGCATCTTCCGCGAGGGCGGAGCGTTCTACCTCGAGGATCTCGGCAGCCGGAATGGCACGCTTCTGGACGGGATCCAGGTCACCGAGCCCGTTCGCCTGGACACCCTCAGCGTCATCACCGTGTCGGAGGCCTATGATCTGGTGTTCCAGGCCCCCCGTTCCGCACCACCCGCCAGCGCGCAACCGCCGGAGTCGCCCACCGCGCCCCGCCCCGAAGCTCGGGCCGCGATTGTGGAGAAGGAAACCGAGGGTCCGGATCCCGGCCCCACGGAGGCTACGGTAGGGCCGCCCCCGGCGGGGCCTCAAACAGAGTCTCGTACACGGGTGGATTTCGCTGCCTTCGGCCCCCTGCCCGACCTGGATCCGGTTCCAACCAACAGACCACCCGAACCTTCCCCGGACGAGGCCCGGTTCTACGTGGTCATTTCCGTGGCCGGCCAGGCGTCCAGTGAGGTCGATCTGTCAGAAGGAGAGAACACACTCGGCCGCTCCGAGGATTGCGACGTAGTGATCGGGCACGAGTCCCTTTCCCGCAAACACGCGCGCCTGGAGCTTTCCGGCGAGCGGATGACCCTCAGAGACCTGGGAAGCACCAATGGGACCTTCGTCGACGGGCGGGAGATCTCGGAGGTGGCCATCGCGCCAGGTCGTTCGTTCAAGCTGGGAGCAGAGGTGGAGATGAGGCTGGAGAAACGATGACTGTTGCCCTGGCCGCTGATGGCTCCCTCCTCGTCGATGCTCCCGTGGAACTTCCGGAGACGCTGGACCTCTTGATCGTCGGCGGAGGCCCCGCCGGCACGGCGGCGGCGTTCAGGGCCAAGGAACTCGGTGTCACATGCCTCGTGCTGGAATTCGACGGCCTTCTCAAGCGGATCCGCGACTATCCGAAGGACAAGCTGATCCTTCCGAGCTTCGGCGGCGGCGACAAGATGCAATTCCCCGCCGGGGGAGACCTGGTCGCCAGGCTGTACTTCGATCCGATCGACAAAGACGACATGTGTGTCAAATGGACCGCGGAATACCGCGCCTGCAGCGTGCCGGCCAAGATCGGGGTGGAGTTCACGGGCCTGGAGCGGGACGGCGACGTGTTGACCGCCACGGCCTGGAATCACCGGACGCAGTCGCGAGAAGTGTTCCGCGCAAAGCATGTGGCCCTCGCCCTGGGCCGAGGCGTACCAAGGAGATTCGACATCCCGGGGAATACGGAGGGCGTGTCATATCGCTTGCAGGAGGCGGGGCACTACGTGGGTAAACCCGCCCTCGTTGTCGGAGGGGGTACGTCGGCGGCCGAAGCCGTCATCGCGATTTCGAACGCGAAGATCGAGGCTGAAGACAACACGACGATCCACTGGTCCTACCGGGGATCCAAGATGCCGCGGGTCTCGAAAGCCCTCGCTGACGTGTTCTTCTCCGCGTATGTCGGTAACGGGAACATCAGGTACCATCCGCATTCCGAGCCTACGGCGGTGGTGGTAGGTCCGGACCGGGCTGAATACGTCTCGCTGCGCATCGTCCGGCGCACGGACCAGGGTAAACCGAGCGAGACGGTCCATCTCGAGTTTCCCAAGGAAGACTGCATCGCCTGCATCGGCGAAGACGTCCCGGAAGCACTCCTCCGGGACCTGGGGATTCACATGGCCGTCGTAGGGGAGGCAGGGAAGAAGATGATGGCGGTCAGCCCCCTACTCGAGACGCAGATCCCCCAGGTCTACTTGATCGGGGACCTCCTCAGCCAGTTCTATCTGGAGACAACGGACTTCGAGGCGCCTCCCGAGACCTTCCAGCGGATGAAGCACAAGGGAAACATCAAGCAGGCGATGCGGGATGGCGTGTTCCTGGCCGAGGTGGTGGCCCAACGCCTCCAGGGCCGTGACGACATCGCCGTCGTCATCCAGGACGCCGAAGCGTCGCAGGTTCCGGTCCAGTTCGAGGATCCGGCGCGTACCGTGTCCTTCGACCCAGCGGACCTGCCGCTGGAGAGCTTCATCCTCGACCGGCCGGTCCTCGTTCGGATCACGGCGGCCGGGGTAGAGGAAGAGGAGTACGACGTGCGCCCCACCGGGGTGACCACCATCGGGCAGAAGGGATGCGACCTGAGCTTCCCGGACGACTCCCTGCTGTCTGAGAACCATGCGTCCATCGTCTACCGCGAGGACGGCATACTCCTCAGGGATGACGGTGGCGCTAGCGGGACGTTCCTGAAGCTCCAGCCTGATCGGCCCGTGAGCCTGAAGCCGGAGAGCATGCTCCGTCTGGGGCGGCAGATCCTGGTACTTCGCACCGGCGCCGGTGGGGCAGTCTTCCACCAATACAACGACCGTGGGCAATACGTTCAGGAGATCCCTCTGAGAGAGGGCACGACGGTCCTGGGCCGTGCCGGGGGGAGGTCGGATCCGGACGTCTCTCTGGGCGATGACCGTACGCTTTCCCGCTTCCACCTGTCGATCACGATCGCCGACGGCAAGGCGTTGGCCGAGGACTTCAACAGCAGCAACGGCACCTATCTGAAAGTCGCCGAATCGATCGAGGTGACGGACGGAGACGTTTTCCGGGTCGGAGGGCAGGTCTTCAGGCTCCAGGTGACCAGTCACCCCACCAAGACGGACTCCTTCCTGAGGCCCGGCCCTCGGACGCAGCAAGTCGAGGTGCCCGCTCCACCACCATCCTCGGACGTGGCCGCCGAGGCACCGCCCGCCGGACCCCCGGAGGAGGAAGCACCGGCGCCCAGCCCCCAAGACGGTGCAACCGCCCAGGTCCACTTCGCCGGGGCGGACTCTCCATTCAACATCTCCGAGGACGAGAGCGTCCTCGAAGTTGCGGATGAGAACGACGTCGATATCGACTACGAGTGCTGGTGCGGGATGTGCGGAGCCGACCTGATCCGCATCGTCTCCGGGAGAGAGTTCGTCAACGAGGTCACGGACAAAGAGATCAAGACCCTCAAGCGCAAGGGACTGGAGCCTGGGGAATACCGCCTGGCCTGCATGACGAAGGTGTTCGGCCCGGTTCACATCGAGGTCGTCGAATGACCAGAGGGACAGGAGCATCATGAGTGACAACGACATCTTCGGACAGGCCATCGCACGTCTGGATGAAGCCCTGGAGTTCGCCGACATCGACCGCGAAGCAGTGGCCCGTCTCAGGCATCCGAAACAGGTTCTGGAGGTCTCGATCCCGGTACGGATGGACAACGGGGATCTGCAGATCTTCACCGGCTACCGGGTGCGTCACGACGACACGCGAGGCCCCACCAAGGGAGGAATCCGGTACCACCCGGGTGTCACGCTCTCCGAGGTGAAGGCCCTCGCTTTCTGGATGACCCTCAAGTGCGCCGTGGCCGGCATTCCCTACGGTGGCGGAAAGGGGGGCGTGACGGTGAACCCGAAGGAGCTGTCCCGTCTGGAGCTCGAACGCCTCACGCGGGGGTTCACGAGTCAGATCGCGGACTTCATCGGCCCGGAGACCGACATACCGGCCCCCGACGTCTATACCAACGCGATGGTGATGGGCTGGTTGATGGACGAGTATTCGAAGATTCACCGAAAGCGGTCTCCGGGAGTCGTTACCGGCAAGCCCATCCCCCTGGGCGGCAGCCAGGGACGGGAAGACGCAACGGGCCGCGGCGCCTACTACTGCATCAAGTCCCTCGAAGCCGCAGAAGGGTGGCGTCCCGGCGACATGACGGTAGCGGTCCAGGGGTTCGGTAACGCCGGACAGCACGTGGCCCGTCTGCTTCAGGAAGACGGATACAAGATCGTCGCGGTGAGCGACTCGAAGGGCGGGATCCACAACTGCGAAGGCTTCGACATCCCGAGTCTATGCACGGCCAAGAACGAGACACGTGTGCTTCGGGCCGTCTACTGTCACGGCTCGGTGTGCGAGCTGGTCGACGCCGACGTGATCTCCAACGAGGAGCTCCTGGAACTGGACGTGGACATCCTCATCCCGGCGGCCCTGGAGAATCAGATTACCGGTCGGAACGCCGGACAGATCAAGGCGCCATACGTTTTCGAAGTGGCCAACGGCCCAACCACCAGCGACGCGGATCAGATCCTGTCGCAGAAGGGTACGACCGTGGTCCCCGACGTCCTCTGCAACGCCGGAGGCGTTACCGTCAGCTATTTTGAGTGGGTCCAAAACCGAGGGGGCTTCTACTGGACCGTGGACGAGGTGCATGAGCGCCTGCGCGAGATCATGGTCCGGGAGTTCGCAGAGGTCTGGAACTTCGCCAAGAGCCGGGGCACGAGCCCCCGCACGGCCGCGTACGCTCTCGCCCTCGGCCGGATCGGCGACGCGGTGGAATCGCAGGGGACAGCGCGCTACTTCGCCGGGAACTAGTGGACTGCAACGATCAAGCGTTGCGTGCCGAGAGGGACGATGGGCCGCTGTGAGTAGGCGGAGCTCCGAAGGAATGGCAGGTCCTTTCGAGGATTTCCACTCACGGCGGAGGCACCGACCCTCGAACACCAACGATCGACGGTTACGGTCCACCAGCACTACCTAGAGCGTCAATGTTTTCGAATTCTTACCTCAAGAGGGGCCCTTCGATGAACCGGAGTCGAGCTGCGGTGGCTAGAGCCGCCGCCCTTGTTGTACTGGCAGTAGCCTCTGCCTTGGCTGTCGTTCCGCAGACTGCGGCCGCACAGCTCACCACGCCCGAAGAGCAGTTCGGCTTCCAGATCGGAGCCGACTACCAGCTCATCAACTACCAGCAGCTCTCGGAATACTGGCATCTGCTGGCTGAACAGTCCGACCGCATGAGCCTCCGCTCGATCGGGCAGACCTCCCCGGAGAATCAGGAGAATCTGGACCGGTACAGGGAGATCGCCGAGCGTCTCGCGAGGGCCGAGGGCGTATCCGAAGACGAGGCGCGGGCGTTGGCAGCCGAAGGGAAGGCGGTCATCTGGATCGACGGCGGCTTACACGCGACGGAGGTTCTGGGGGCCCAGCAGCTCATGGAAATGGTGTGGCAACTGGTGAGTCGGGACGATGACGAGATTGGCCGATTCCTCGACGACGCCATCATCCTGGCGACCCACGCCAACCCCGACGGCCACGCCCTCGTGGCCAACTGGTACATGAAGGATGCCGACCCCCTCGCTCGGAGCACGCAGGGTGTCCCGTTGCTCTACAACAAGTACGCCGGCCACGACAACAACCGCGACTTCTACATGGCGGCGCTGGCCGAAACCGAAAACATGAACCGCGTCATGTACCGGGAGTGGTATCCCCAGATCGTGTACAACCACCACCAGACGGGGCCCCAGGGCACCATCATGTTCGCCCCCCCGTTCCGGGACCCACCCAACCAGAACCTGGACCCGCTCATCATCACCAGCCTGGACCAGGTCGGATCCTCCATGCACCACCGGATGGTAGCCGAAGGGAAGGGCGGCACGACCATGCGGCGGGGCGCCAGCTATTCGACCTGGTGGAACGGAGGCCTGCGCACGACCCCCTACTTCCACAACATGATCGGGCTGCTCACCGAAACCATCGGCCACCCGACGCCCATCGAAGTCCCCTTCCTGCCCCGGAAGCAGATCAGCCACGCCGACCTTCCCCTTCCGGTGACGCCCGGCACGTGGCACTTCCGGCAATCCGTGGACTACTCGATGACCGCCAACTGGGCGGTCCTGGACTACGCCAGCCGGAACAAGGAGCATTTGCTGCTCAATATCTGGCGTATGGGTGTGAACTCCATCGAGCGGGGGAGCCGCGACTCATGGACGATCCTCCCGAAATGGATCGACCAGGTCGCCGACGAGGTCGGTGAGCGGGGTTCGCAGGAGGACTACCGAACCTATCTCAAGGATCCCGCCAAACGGGACGCGCGCGGGTACATTCTCAGCGCGGACCAGGACGACTTCCCGACCGCAACACGCTTCGTGAACGCTCTGCTGAAGAACGGCGTCGTCGTGCACCAGGCGACCCAGGACTTCACCGTGGCGGGAACCTCCTACCCGGAGAATTCCTACGTTGTCACGACCGCCCAGGCCTTCAGGCCTCACGTCATCGACATGTTCGAGCCCCAGAACCACCCCAACGACTTCCAGTATCCCGGAGGTCCGCCCATCGCACCCTATGACAATGCCGGCTGGACGCTGGCCCTTCAGATGGGCGTCGAGTTCGACCGGAT
>JAHEKK010000445.1 GCA_024638395.1 Gemmatimonadota bacterium
GCGTGTCATTCCGGCCGATATCATGACCTGCGAGGACCTGGGACTCCCCGACGTCGTCCGCGGCCTCGCACAGCACCACAAGGGCCTGGTCCTGGTGACCGGCCCCACCGGATCGGGCAAGTCCACGACCCTGGCAGCGATCGTCGACGAGGTGAACCGGACACGGGCCGACAACATCCTCACGATTGAGGACCCGGTCGAGTTCGTCCACGCTCCTCGGAAGGCGCTGGTTTCCCATCGTGAAGTCGGGACGCACACACGAAGCTTCAGCGCCGCGCTGCGGGCTGCCCTACGGGAGGACCCCGACGTCATCCTCGTGGGTGAGATGCGGGACAAGGAGACCATCGGCCTCGCGGTGGAGGCCGCTGCCACCGGGCACCTGGTCTTCGGAACCCTGCATACCCAGAACGCCGCGAAGACCGTGGACCGGATCATCGAGGTCTTCCCCGCCGAGGAGCAGGGCCAGATCCGCTCGACGCTGGCCGACGCTCTCAATGCGGTGGTAGCGCAAACCTTGTTCAAGCGTGTCGACCGCCCGGGCCGCGTTGCTGCCCTCGAAGTGATGATCTGCACCCCCGCGATCTCGAACCTCATCCGCGAGGGGAAGACCTATCAGATCCCGTCGGCCCTTCAGATGGGCAAGAAGGACGGTATGCAGAGTCTCGACAGCGCCATCGTCGAGCTCCTGAAAAAGGGCATCATCAGCGAAGAGGAGGCGGTGAGGAAGGCGGTGAACAAGGAACACCTTCGCAAGTCCGCAGGCGGCCAGCCTGCTGCACCGGCGATGGCGGCGCGATGACCCACGAACTGATGTTGGAGAAGAGGGCCCAGGCGGTCCGTGTCTACCTCGCGGATGGTCGGGTCATTCCCGTGACCATTTTCCTGGCCATGGAGGCGCAAGGCTCCGTTTCGGGACGGCTTGTGGCCGAAACCGTGGAAGAATCGGTTCCAGTGCTGCCTTGTCGGACGGAACAGGGGGAGTTCCTGTGCATTGGGACCCAGACCATTGCCGCGGTCAGCGTCTCGGCTCGGGATACATGGGACGAGGGGTTCTTCCACCTTCGCCCATGCCGCGTCACCCTGGGCGGGGGCCACGTATTCGACGGTTTCGTCCGACACTTTCTCGGGACAGGGGACCGACTGTCGGATGCCTTTCGTCGAGCCGATGAATGGATCCAGCTGGAGGTCGATGCCGACGTCGTCTGGTTCCGCGTTGAGAAGCTTGTCACCGCACGGGAACTCGAGCCGGGCCCTGACACCCTCGCCGAGGAATTCGAGGACGATCTCCCCGACGGAGTGAGCAGCTTGGGAAGCGAAAGCCCGCAGCTTTAGATCTGCTATCGGGGCGAACGTCTTTTTCGGCGTCCTGGCCGTGGGAGAGCGCCCGGGTCGGGAGCGATGGGCCGGCAGCAACCGGAAACCCGAATCAGGCCTGCCAGCGCTTCTGGGGAGCCCGCTTCCGTTTGGGACCTTGAAAGACCACCCAGCTGTCGTTCTCCGGGTCCGCGATAACCCTTGCTTTCAGACCCTTGCTCCGGATCTGGGACGCTTTGAACTGGGCCGCAACCTTGCTGCCCAGCCTGGCCACCCGCTTGAATTCGGGTGGAACGCCCGACCTGAGGCTCATGCAACCGACTCCTGTGTTTTTCTTGGGAGAGGGCTGGAAGCTAACGATGTCGGAGCCCTTCGGGAACGTGCAGCTTAGAGTGCCTCGGATTGGAGCTCCAACGTCCCCGAATTCCGGCCTATCCGACCCCCCTACGGCGTGGCTCCATACGGGTCTCTCCACTGGCGGCACGGTCTCCCGGGGCGGAGTACGGGCAGGGGTGGGCCCTCAGGTCGCGGGGCTCAGAAGACGGATGTCGTGGCCCAACTCCTCGTCGGCGATGTTTCGGGAATAGTCGATGAAGAAGGACTCGGGGTATCCCATGGTCTCATGCCAGGTCACCTCGATCTGCGCCGCTTCCTGGGCCACCGCATCCTCGAGGATATCGAAGAGCTCGTCGACGGTCGGGTAGTGAGATATCGCTGAGGCATCTTCGGCCTCGAGAGCCACGATCTGCTGCACGGTGTCCCCGGCGACCGTGACCTCGAGCCATCCGACGAAGCCGCAAAAACAGAGGCGGCGCGTCTCGAAGACATAGTCGTCCAGTTGGAGAGCATCCCAGGTCGCCCTTTGTGCCCTGATGCGCTGGCCCCCACGCTCGTTTACCGCGGTCAGGGAGTCGGCACAACCCGACAGACCCAGCGCCCCGAGCGTGGCAACGACGGCGAAGTGCGCGTTCCGTCGTTTATTCTTCAAGCCCCACATTGGCGTCCTCTTCCGTATTCAGTGCCTCTGTTGTTCAATATGTTCGGCCTTCAGGGAACGAACAGTGTCCGGTGGGCGTGACGTAGCTCCGTGCCCGCCGGGGTGGCGCATGCAGCAGGGCCGCAGTACTGCGCGGCGAAACCCGAGAGCACCCGAGCGGATTGGGGGGTGGAAGACCGTTTTGAGAGGATCACGAGCACCATCTTTCGGGTCGCCGGCCATCAACCCAGGGTTGTGGCGTCCGGTGCGGAGGCCGAAACAGGGAGCATGACGAAACCGCTGGATTGTGCTCAGGCACGGGCATTCGTCCGCCCGGAGGCGGGCCCGCTCCATCCCGCCCTTCGAGCTCAGGTCGAGGAGCATGTGGCCGGGTGCCCTGAGTGTTCCGGATACCTCGCTCTGGAGCCGGAACTCCTCGAAGCCTACGAGGCCCTGCGGGCCCAACAGGCCCCTGAAGCGTTGCGCCACAAGGTCGTCGGCGCCGTCCGGGCTTTGCAGGACCAGGCTGAAGACCCATCCCCGTCCAAACCGGCGCGGCGCGGTCCGTGGCGCCCTCAGGGGTTCGGTCGAGCTGCGGTCCTGGCAGCGGCCCTCTTGGCCGCCGTCATGTGGGCAGCCGGACGCGACGGACCGTCTACCGGCTTCGAGGAGAGCGCCTTTGTAACGGATTTCGTTCGCCGAGCCCAGGCCGGCGAGCACCTGGCGACTTCGGACCCGGCGGAGCTTGCTGCTTTCTTCCAAGCCCGGCTGGGGGTTCCCCTCCAGCCCCTGCGGGTCGAAGGCCTCCAGGTCGAGAGTGGGGAGGTCTGCATCCTGGACGGGGAACTCGGTGCCTTGATCCTCTACAAGCTGGACGGCCGGGTGCTCTCCCACTATCTCGTGCCCCGGAAGGGGACAACGGCCAGATCTCCGTCCCAGCGGATTCTTGCGCCCGACGAGACTCTCGGAATGCACAACGCCGCGGACGTGAGCATGGTCACATGGGCGTCGGACGCCATCGAGCAAGCCCTGGTGGGACCCGCTCCGGCTGAGGCTCTTGCCACGTTGGTGGCCGCAGGCGCCGACGGGTAGGGGGCGGATCTGCGGTAGAGAAGCGCTTTGATCGCGTCGCCTCGCGTCGCGGCCTAGCGTCCTTCGGTGAGGACGAAGCGTACCGCGTATTGGACCAGCTCCGCCGAATCCTTGAGGCCGAGCTTGCGCTTGATGTTCCCGCGATAGGTCTCGACCGTCTTCACGCTCAGGTCGAGCCTCTCCGCAATGCGCCGGGTGGACAGCCCGTCGCCGATGAGTCCGAGAACCTGCAACTCGCGATTCGACAGCGAAGCCGTGGGCGCGTCCGTTCCGCCCCCCGCCATCCGACGTACGATCTTCCTCGCAAGCTCGTCGGTGACGTAGACCTGATTGCTGCGAAGCGTTCGGATGGCCGTTAGCACCTTTTCCGGTGCTTCGGCCTTGGTGATGTATC
>JAHEKK010000446.1 GCA_024638395.1 Gemmatimonadota bacterium
TCTTCGTTCATGCAAACCCTTTTCTCGGTTGATTATACCGTGACAACCCAGTGCCGCCCGACATCGAGGGGGAGCTGCTCGAGTAGCTGGTCGACCAGGCCGGGGCCGTACCGGTTGAGGAGATGACGATCCAGGTCACCCCCGAGACGCAGCGGGTCCGCGTCTGGGTTGAGCGGGCGAACCTGCCCACCTGGTTCGCGAAGCTCCTGGGGTTCGCCTCGCTGAAGGTGAGCACGGCCTCGGCGGCCGAGGTGAGCTCAGGCACCACCATCGAAGCCTGCGTGCTGCCCTTCGCCATCGTCGACCTCTGGGATGATCTGGACGACGACATCGCTCCGGCGAATCGTCTGCCGGACGACGGCGAGGAATGGCTCTTCGAGGACGGCGCGGAGTTGGACGACGGGCAGCAGCCCGACCCGTACCACACGTACGATCAGTACGGCGTGGACGACACCCCATACGGCTCCGGTTTCGACGGGACCGGCTACGGCAGCACGTTCCGTAACAGTGCGGCCGAAGCATCCGGGCAAACCAGAAACCGGGACATGGGCCGCCAGATCGTGCTCAAGACCACGCCGGGCGAGGGAGGGGAGTCGACCGGAGGAAGCCCGGGCGGCGGCTGGGATCCGAACGGGTCAGGAACCATGGGACCCGGCAACTTCCATCTCTGGAGCCCCCCGGACCCGGACGAGAGCTGCGAAGATTTCGGTCAGGGCGCCGCTTTCGTGCGCAGCAACATCATCGGCTGCAACCTTTGCTCGGTTTCCCTGGGCGAACCATACCCGCCCCAGGAGGGCAACATCGCGTCCATTCGGTCCGCACTGCGCCAGCTGTACGACGAGGACCCGGGCGCCCATTGGGTGGACGATCCGAGTCATCCGAACGGTGGCTACATCAACGGCTCGCAGTACGCCAACCCCGAGTTCAACAGCCCGCTCGTTCGCGTCGTCCCCGTGCTCCCACCCACTCTCAACCTCTACGGTGGGGCGGAGAACATGGAGTTCGTCCAGTTCGCCAAAATCTTCCTGGAGCCGGACGCGCCCAACGGGACCATCTACGGACGGTTCCTGGGCGGCGTGAGCGGCTACGGTGGGGGGGGAACGGGCGGCTCGTTGGTCAAGTACCTGCGATTGGTGGAGTAGGCGGGGTCTCACGGCTCAGCTTGAAAGGCGCCCCGCTGTCCGGCCCGTGCCACGCGCAGGGCAGGCAGCGAGGAAGGCCCGGATCCCGTCCCGCGGATCCGGGCCTTCGCGCGTGCGGTGGCCCGCGCCAGACGCACCCGATTCGCTCGCCCTCCAGGAAGCCCGCCCAGAGCGGCAAGTATTCGTGGGAGCACTGATCGAGCAGTTGCTCCCGGGAGACGCCGGGGGCCCGGTTCCTGGTGATCGCCGATTGCCCGTGTGCGGATTGGCCATCACAGCGGGACGCTGAGCCCACCCAGCCGCTGCGGGGGGAAGCTCCGACTCGGCTATTCCAGGTGAGAAACCCGCAGAGGTCGGAGCAGCTGGCGGTTCTTGCGCACGTGCGCCTGCATCCGGCGCAGGACGTCATCCAGAGTGCGGATGGCTTCCAGGATGTGGGGGCCCTTGTTGAGCATGACCGCCTCCGCACGGCTGCTCGCAGCCGCATCTGTGATCTCGGCCCGAGACGGTATCCCTCCCTTGGCCAGACCCTCCAGCACCTGAGTAGCCCAGATGGTGGGTACGTGGGCCGCCTGGCCGAGCCAGAGGGCCTCCTCCTGCTCCTCGGCCAACCGCTCGAAGCCAGTCTCCACGGCGAGGTCGCCCCTGGCAATCATGATCCCGACGAGCGGCCACTGGAGAGCTGTGAGGAGCAGGCCTCCGAGCCGCTGAAAGCCCGCGCCCGTCTCGATCTTCAGCACCACGCCCAACCGGGCGGCGTCGAGCTGATCGAGGAGATCGAACAGCGCGGTCACGTCCTCCTCTTCCCGAACGAAGCTGAGCGAAACGGCATCGGCGTGAGCGGCCACGAACGCCAGATCCCCTCGGTCCTTCTCAGTCATGGAAGAGAGGGAGAGAGAGGTGAGGGGAAGGTTGATGCCCTTCTCCGGCTTGATCTTCGACCCTTTTGCCTTTGCGTGGGTGACCTGGACATCGATACCCGCCCCGGTCACCGCTTCCACGACGCCCCCCAGCTTCCCATCGTCGAACCATATGGGGTCCCCGCACCGCACGTCCCGAAAGACCTCAGGGACCGGACACTCGGCCACGGCATGCCAGTGACCGCGGTCGCCATCCGAGACGTGGTGTTCAGGATCGACCAGAAGAAGGCGGTCCCCAAGCGAGAGGCGCCCGTTGTCCGGCAGCTGTAATATATTCCCTGTGCGCAGCTTAGGACCCGCAAGATCCATCAACACACGAACATCGTTCCCGGTCTGGGCCGAGGCTTCCCGGATGTTGCGGATCATGGCGCGCCAGATGTCCGGTTCGTCATGCGCGCAGTTGATTCGGGCACAGTCCATCCCGGCCTGGACCATATTGGTCACGAGCTCGAGGTCCTCGCCCGCCTCCGTTGGCATCGTAACCATGATCCGAACCCTCCGAGAGGGTCGCCCCCAACCCAGCAGCTCGGTCGCCTGCCGCGTGAGCAACTGATCCCCCTCACCGATACCCACGGGCCCCTCTCGTGGAAGGTCGACCAGCTCGGGCTTGTCCAGGGCGAGCCCCAGCAGCCCGAGGACGCGATCCAGGTTGGCGAGGGTGTGCGCCTCTGCCCGACCGAGGGAGGACGCGCCCACCCTCGCCAGACGAACCTGGAGGTCCCGCACGTCGTGATGCCGAAGTGCCAGATAGTGCAGGAGGTTGCTTGCCGAGAGACGGTGGGGTGGCGCCGCCTCCTGGACCCGAGCCGCGAACCGGGTCTCGTAATCCAGCATCCCGCGACGCAGGAGAAGCAGATCCTCCGCCAGCGCCTCGAGGACCGGACGGTCCAGGGCGATCCGGTTGGAGCTCTCGACCTCTGCGGCGCTGACCATGGTCCCTTCGGTTTCTCGCGCAGGGGGTCTAGAGGGGCGGGGTGTCGGTCGGAAGAGCAGATTCTGGCCCGGCATTGTGCCTATCACGTCACGACCTCGTCCACTGTCGGTGATCAGTGCTTCGACTAATGAGACTAGCGACGAGCGAGTCGATTGTCTGTCGGGAAAAGGTGGAAAACCGCTGCCACGCAGACGGTGGCGGATGCCTGCTGGAGCCGGTGGGCAGCTCGGCTTGGTCCGATTGCCGGGCGCCATAGGCGCGTGCCTTCGTCCGTGCCGCGAGAGTCAACCGGGCACGGCGGGCCGACGAGGGCCGCGCCCACCCGACCGCAGAAGTTGAGCGGGCTGACAAACGCGCTTAGCTTCTGACCTTACAGTTGTTTGCCCCCGTAGCTCAGGTGGATAGAGCGACTGCCTCCTAAGCAGTAGGCCCCAGGTTCGAGTCCTGGCGGGGGCATTAACGGATCGCGCGGCAGGCCGCAGACCGTCTGCTCCAAGCAAGACTGCGAGCACGACGCGCCGTGGCAGCGCCATCACTCCAGCCGGTGGCGAGATAGTACCTTGGAGCTCCCCGGGAGGAGGCTAGCGCTGGGGCGTGGCGGGCTCGCCCGTGCTGGCCAGGAGCTTCTGGTCGAACTCTTGGGCGCTCCGTAGCTCCCGCACTTCGTGCGAAAGCGCCTCCAGCTCCTCCTGGAGCCTCGAGATCTGCCCCGGCAGGTATTGGTTTCCGGCGGCGCCCCCCGATTCTCGCAACGCTTTGGCCAACGTCTCCA
>JAHEKK010000447.1 GCA_024638395.1 Gemmatimonadota bacterium
ATCGGGAACTGGCCTCGGTGGAGCCGGGTGACGTGGTGTCGATGGTCCTGGAAAGCCCACAGGGGAACCGGTGGATGTCGAATGTCCGGGCAGAATCAAACGCTGGAGGAGGCACTGGACGATGAAGCGCAAACACAACCATGAGAGTCGATGGGCCCGAGGCCGCCAGGGAAGGCCTCACGCAGCAAGGGGCCGCAGTCGTGGACAGATACCGCAGGATGAGTCAAACCGGGTCTACGAAGAGCCCTACCTGCTTCGGTTGAGTCGCGGATACCCCCGAGCGAGCTCGGGGAACACTTCTCCCCAGTAGCTGGAATCGAGCTTGGTCGTCCCTTCCCTCGCGGGAGCCGGGGATCTCCGGCTCCCGCTTCCTCGTTCGGGCCAGGGCGCCCGACGCGGCTCGGGCCGGAAGGGTCGTACGAGGGCGGTTATCCGCAACTCACCGCCGGATTCCAATCCTCGAAAAGACCCGCAGGGTTGTGTCGCCACAGCCACACGTGCAGCTGCCAGACGCCGTCGCCCGTGTTGGCTCGAAAAGTCTCCTCGAAGAGGGTTGGAGGGGCGGCCCCGGCCCACAGACCGAAGGGTATGACGTACTCGACGGCAGCAAGGTCGATCTTGCCATTGCTCCGCGGGGCATAGACCAGGACCTCGGGCTCCAACACCGTCGGGACGGCCCCGTCGATGCGGCTCAGATTGCCGTAGTGGTAGCCCATTCCGCCGACACCGGGGTTGTCGCGACACTCGGTCAACGGTGTGTCGAACCCGGCCTCCATGGCCCGCGCCAGCTTGTGGAGTGGAGAGGCGTAGGCCCGGAGACTGGCCAGGTCCTTCAAGACGGTCGCCGTGAGGGCCGGGGACTCCGCGCCGGCGGCTACGGCCTGGTCCGCCACGGCCTCTGGTGCTGTAGGCGTCGAGTCACATGCGGCGACGGCCCCGAGGACGAGAGTTGCGCCCACCAGGGCTCGACTGACAGGGTGATCCAACATGGAAGGTCCTTTCGTTGGGTGGGAGTCGTTGCACCCTGAAAGGCAAGATCGAGGGGAAACGAGGCTCATTCCCGCGGCCGCGGCCGGAAGGCCGGTCACCCGTTGCCCTTCGATAGTTTTTAAACAATGCTATGGTAACAACATTTAATTCTGGTTGCGCCAGCGTCGCGGGCTGATGGGAGGACGAGATGGGTGGTAGGGACTATCTGGGAGAGTTCGAGCAGGTCGTGTTGTTGGCCCTTCTCCGGCTCGGGGATCCCGCCTACGGGGCTGCGATCCATCGCGAGATCCTTTCCGCCACCGGGCGAGACGTATCCATCCCTGCGGTCTACGTGACTTTGAAGCGGATGGAGGCCAAGGGGCTCGTCAGCTCTCGACTCGGGAAATCGGCCGCGGGCGGACGCGCCACGAAAAACTACCGGCTCCAGCCCGCGGGCGAGGCGGCCCTGGCCCGGTCGCGGGAGCTGTTGGACAGCCTCTGGGAAGGCACTCATCTCCCGGCCTCACGGAAGTCCACGTCGTGACCCCGTCGACCCCAACGTGACCGTGCCTCCCGTCGGAGCCTACGCCGGCTATCTCTCGGCGTGGTTCGCCCCCCTTCGGATGCGGTTGATCATCGTGGCGACCCTCGCCTTGGTGGGCACCCTCCTCGCCGCCCTGGGGATCTACGCTTTAGTGGCCTACCACGTGTCCAGCACTCGGCGCGAGCTCGGCATCCGTGTCGCCCTGGGCGCACCAGGAAACCGGCTCTTCGCCGGCGTGCTTCGGCAGGCCGTCGTCATGGCCGGAGGCGGCCTGATCGTCGGCTTCGCGGCCTGGTACGCGGCCCTGCCCAGCGTCCGGGAGCACCTGTCTCCCGCGTCAGACGGAGGTTGGATAATGCCGGCTGCGGTAACCCTGTTCGTGGGCGTGATCACCCTCGCGGCAGCCCTGGCGCCAGCCAGCCGAACCCGGGCGGTCGACCCGGTTGTGACCCTCTCGGAGTCGTCCTGGGACTGGCAGCGGCCGCGGCTCTGATCCGCCTCATGAGCACCCTCCTTTTCAACGTCAGTGCCACCGACCCCCTTACCTACGGGCCAGTGGCCGCTACCCTCATCGCCGAGGCTGCACTCGCATCCTGGATTCCGGCTCTGCGGGCGTCGGGCATGGACCCGGGATGGCCCTGCGGATCGACTGACCTCCTGGCGGCTGCGGCGCCGCTCCGTGTGGCCGGGTGCGGCAGGCCTGTCGATTGACCACTCGTGACATGCGGAGGAGCGTGTTTGGTCAATCGAACCCGCTATGGCGGTCCACGTGACCGCTCGCCCGACATCCGATTCCGGCCCCCGCCATTTCGACCTCCTCTGGTGAGGTCAATCCCCCATTGGCCCGGACCGCGGGTCGCGCGAGGGCGATCCACCCCGTCAGCGACGTCCTCGGGACTGCGCCCTAGGTGTGCTGCACCTGGGGCGCCGCCTGGCCCCGTTCCAGAATCCGGGCGGCAACTTCGATCTCCCCATGGGCTCCGACGAGCACCAGGACGTCTCCCACCTCGAGGGCCATGTCGGGGGACGGGTTCGGGATGGAGGAGCCCCCCCGCACGACGGAAACCACGGTGGCCCCGCACTGATTTCGGATCGCGAGGGTCCGGAGGGTCTGGGAAACGGCGTGGTGGCCCGGCAGAACCCGGAAGGTATCCGTGGTGCTGGCAGCAAGCGCATGGGCGATCTCATCGGAGATTCCCGTCTTGGGAATGGGCTCCCTCAACATCTCGTACCCACCGGCCCGCAGCAGCCGTGCCTCCTCCCGGATCACGTTGCCGGGAATGTGGAGCTTCCGCAGGACGTGGGTCACGATCTCGATGGACGCCTCGAACTCCTCGGCAACCACGGCGTCGGCTCCAAGGGCTCTGAGGGCGGCCCACTGGTTGAACTGACGAGCCCTGGCCAGGATGAAGGCGTCGGGGGCCAGGTCGCGGCTCACCCGAATCGCCTCTTCCATGGCGGTGGGATCCGAAAGGCCCAAGACCAGAACCCGGGCCCGGGGAACGCCGGCGGAACTCTGGATGTCGGGGCGGGTGAGGTCTCCAAACAGCGCCCGGTGCCCGTCGTCTCGCGCACGTTTTACCGCTCGGGGGTCCAGGTCCACGACCACATACCTGCACCCGGTCGACGAGAGTACGCGGGCCAGGTGGCTGCCGTTGAGCCCGTAGCCCCCGATCACGATGTGGTCGCTGAGCGCATCCTCCCCCGCAGGTTGCGAGTAGTCGTCCGGCCCGCCGCCGGCCGTTTTGGCCCGGGTGAGGGCCGGCGCCCCCCGGATGAGGATCGGCGCGGCCATCATGGTGAGGACGATCACGGCGACCACGACCTGGTACTGATCCGTCGGGACCAGTCCAGCCTCCCCGCCACTCTGCACCAGGACGAAGGAGAACTCCCCGATCTGGGCCAACCCGAGGGCCGCCAGAGCCCGGACCCGGTGGGGGTACCCGAGGAGAGCCACCGCGCCGTATCCGGTGACGGCTTTCAGGGCGATGACGGCCAGGGCGAGGCCCAGGACCAGGAGAAGATTCGACGCCACGACGGAAAGATCGAGGAGCATTCCGATGGACATGAAGAACAGGGCGTTGAACGCGTCGCGGAACGGCCCGGTCTCGGCCACCACCTGATGGTGGAAATCGGTGTCCGCGATCAGGATCCCCGCGAGAAAAGCGCCGAGGGCGAGCGACAACCCCAGGGTCTGGGTGAGAAGTGCGCCCCCGAGGCAGCTCAGGAGTCCTGCAAGTACGAA
>JAHEKK010000448.1 GCA_024638395.1 Gemmatimonadota bacterium
CGGGGCGTGCTGTTCACTCCCCATCTGGTCGAAGTGCCGCCGATCAGCTGAGTTCGTCGTTGCGAATCCGCGACAACCCGCAGCGACCATTCTACGAATTCACGTGTACTCAGCGTGGCGAGTTGCACGATGGAGAGCCTCTATTCAGTTCCATCCATGGCTCTCGGCCGTGCCCAACGACGTTGGCAACCGGGCGGATCGTCCTCTCGTGACTCTCGGTCCGGGCCAATGGACGATCGACCTCACCAGAGGAGGTCAGAATGGCGTGGGCGGAAGGTTGGATGTCGGCGAAAGGTCAATTGACCCGCTTTAACGTGCTCGACTGACCAAACGGGCGCTCCGCCTGCCGCGAGTGGTCAATTGACCAGGTCTGCCGGCCCCCGCAGACCCTGGCCCGCAACACGGGCTTGCTCACCGGAGCCGGTTTCGGTCCTTTGCCTCCAGCGTGCCGGCCAGGCCTCCCTGGCTGGACCGCCCACTCGTCCCCGAGCCGGGAGCAAAGCCATGACCAAGCCCGCGCAGTCGTTCTCTCGCCGGGACCTCCTTCGCAGAACCGTGGCCCTGGCCGCCGTGAGCCCGCTGGCCGCGCCTTTCGTGAACCGGCGTCGCTACGAGCTGTTCGCCGAGACGCCCTGGGCCCAGGAATTCTCGGAGCGGGCCGTCCGCCTCGTGCGCGAGGCCACGGTCGTCGACATGCTCTGCCCTCTGAAGATCGCCGGGGACGACGTGGCGGGTTGGATGAAGGACCCATCCTCGTTCACCGAAGAAGACTTTGCGTACTACCGGGATTCGGGCATCGACGTCTTCCATCCCACGGGAGGTGGTACCGCGGGGCGGGACACCCACGAGAACGTCCTGACCTACCTCGCCGAGTGGAACGGGTTCATCGCATACCACCCGGACTGGTTCGTCCGCGTCACCCATCCGAGCCACCTGGACCGGATCAACGAGTCGGGGAAGATCGGAGTGATTCTGGGTCTACAGAACTCGGCCCACTTCAACGACGTGGACGACGTGAATCTCTTCTTCGGCCTCGGCCAGCGCGTCTCCCAGCTCACCTACAATTCCCAGAACCGCATCGCCACTGGCACCATGGAGGGCCGGGACGGCGGCATCTCCGACTTCGGTGAAGACGTGGTCCGGCGAATGAACGAGGTGGGCATGGCGGTCGACGTCAGCCACTGCGGCGACCAGACGACCCTCGACGCCTTCGAGATCTCCAGTCGGCCCGTGCTCATCACCCACTCCAACGCCCGGGCCCTGAACCCGGGCTACTTCCGTTGCAAGACCGACGACGCAATCCGGCGGATGGCCGAGAGCGGCGGTGTCATGGGGATCACCATGGTGCGGAGCTTCGTCACCGCCGAAGAGCCCACCACCCTCGACTCCCTCCTGGACCACTTCGACCACGTGGCGCGCCTGGTGGGAGTGGAGCACGTGGGGATCGGGGCCGACACGGACATCAACGGGGGGTACGACGCCTCGCCGCCCGAAGCATGGGAGCGGATCGGGGGCCGGTACCGCGCCGAGTACCAGTTCCGGGACAAGATCGACATGGACGAAATGCCCACCCAGAAGCGCACCTACCTCCTCACGGAGGGGTTGATCGGGCGCGGGTACTCAGATGAAGAGATCCATTTGATGCTGGGGGAGAACTTCAGAAGGGTCCTGAAGGAGATCTGGACGGTCTGAGCCGTAGCCAGAGGCCTCGATGAGCGCCATTCTTCAGCCGCATAGCCGCACCGGGGCGGGGCCGCTTGGTTGAACCGCGGACCCCCGCGGCGGGTACTCCGTACGATGTTCTCGACGCCGGACCCCATAGGCCAGGCACACGGCCACTGCCGGCGCTCTCACCTCAACAGGCAGGGCGGGATTCGACATGGACGTGTTGAAACGTTGGGTTCGGCGGAGCCTCGGGGCGGCGTTGGCCGTCGCCGGCGTGGGTGCCCTCCCGGCGGCGGGCCAGACCGTGGTGGATCCCCTCTACGTCTGCATTCAGGACGAGGCCCGGATCGCGGTGATCGACATGGCCTCGGGGGCCGTCGTCCGAACGATTGACCTGACCGAGCTCGGCTTCTCGTCGAACGCGAAGCCCCATCACATCGTCGGGGAGCCGGACGGGGCACACTGGTACGTTTCCCTGATCGGCGAGAACCGCGTCATCAAGCTCGACACGAGTGGCCGTGTCGTGGGCCAGATCGAGATGGAGACACCGGGGATGCTGGCCCTCCTCCCCGGGGAGGGTTTCCTGGCGGTCAGCCGGTCCATGAGTGCCGTGAACCCGCCGTCGAGCATCGGGGTCGCCCAGCTCCCTTCCCTCGATTTCGACGAGATCGACGTCATCTTCTCACGCCCTCACCCGATGGTCGGGGCCGCGCACGGCTACGTGTACTCCGGTAGCCTCGGAGAGAGCCGGCTGGCGGCCCTGGACCTGACGAGTGAGACGGTGACCCTGACCGACATCCCCGGCGGACCCCATGCATTGGTGCAGTTTGCCGTTTCCCCCGACGGCGGCACGCTGGTCGCCGCGACCGAGCTCTCCGGCCAGTTGATGGTGTTCGATCTGAAGGCGCCGGATCGGCCAGAGCTCGTCACGTCCGTAAACATCGGGCCGATGGCCTTCGACCCGGCGCTCGCGGGCGACGGCGCCGCCGTATGGGTCCCGGTAAAGGGGGCCAACGAAGTGGCCATCGTCGAGACGACCGGCTGGACCGTCGTCCACCGAATCCGCCACGACGCCCTCCGCCAGCCCCACGCCATCGCGTTCTCCAGCGACGGGTCGCGGGCATTCGTGTCGAACAACAACACCCCGGATCACATGGCGGGTGGGGGACACGAAGCCCACGGCGAGGGCGCTGCCGGAATCGCCTCCCTCGTCGAAATCGATGTCGCGTCCCGCGAGGTGACGAACGCGATCCAGCTCGGCCGGAATCTGACGGGCATGGGGGTACGGGTCCGCTTGCCGGGCGGAGGAGGCCAGGACGGGCCGCCTCGATAACTCTCGACCCGCGGACCGCGTCCTGCGCGCCCCAAGCCCATGGCCCCTCGCTCCTCCGTTATCCGTTTCTAGGGGCGAGTCCAACGGGCGGCGCGGGTCTGCCGGCCCACGCGGGTTGGCCGAACAAAGGAGAAGGAACATGCGACACCGCAATCTTCTTGCGCTCATGGTCGGAACAGCGACGCTCGTTCCGTCGACCGGCGAGGCTCAGGACACCGACCGGCGCCGCACCCTGCATGAGGGCTCGGCGGTGGTCATCACGGACCAGGCCGAGTACACGATCCGCATTCTCTGTGACGACCGGGGCCGACCCGAGCTCGGCTTCACCACGGAAGCCAACCGTGTGACCCGAGCGGCGACGGGGGGCCAGTCCAACATGGTGAACCTGCGCCTCCGCCCCTGGAAGGACACTGAAGACGTGTCGATCTCGCTCGACGGCGGCGGCATCGCCTGGATTCCCCAGCCCACGTCGGCGGGCGGGGTCCTGTCTCTCGATGTCGTTCTGCGTCCAGGCACCTTCTTCCGAAACGGTCAGCCGGTTCTGGTCACCTATGACATGTGGAAGGCGGGAGACATTCCCGACGGGGAGACGCGGGTCCATTTCGAGGCGAACTGCGCTTCGAGAGACCCCTCCGCGCCCTCCTTCCGCAAACGATCGGGCCCCGCCGGGTAGCCGGCGCTACGAGGGTGTAGGGGACAGAACCTGTTCGGTCGGCGACCGCCCTAACGGTGCGGATGAGGAACGCTGCGCCAGGC
>JAHEKK010000449.1 GCA_024638395.1 Gemmatimonadota bacterium
CGGGGTGATCATCAGTCCTGACGGGCGCTACGCGTTCGTCAGTGTCGAGGGCGTGGGCGCCGAGCCGGGCAAGGTGGACGTGTTCGATCTCGCGAGGCAGGACCGCGTCGCCGAGGCCGAGGTCGGACAGCAGGCTGGGGGCATGGTATTCTGGACGATGGAGCCGTAGGGAATTCCTGCGACAGCAAGGCCTGCTGAAGCCCGGTGGGTCGGGCTTGGGCGGGCGCCCGCCGGCAGCCTGGCCGGACCCGAGGGTGCCGGCCTACCTCAGGGGCACGTGCACGTCTTCTTCGTCCCAGGAAAAGTAGTAGGCTCGTTCTCGGCCGCTTCTCGTGGTGACGTGGAGGATGTTGCGCTGATCCTCGAACATGTTGAACAGCAGCCGGTTCTTCACGTAGATGCGGTCCGGGCTCCCGGAGACGGGATACTCCAAACGGTACCACCACATCACCTCGTCTTGCCGGGCGGCGTCCTGGACGCCCCGGGCCGACACCGTTCCCGTGAGTCGGCTGCCGTCGACTTCGACGGTCACCGTATCGTTGATGTAGGCCTCGACGACCCGGTCGACCTCAGGAGACTCCGCGAGCTCGAACTGCATGTCGGAGGTGCGTTCCATGACGGCGACCTGGAGATCGTCCCAGAAGAACCGGATCTCGATGGTGACGGTCTCGGCGGCGGCCTCGAGGGTGGCCAGGGACATGCGGATATTGTGGGGCAACGTGGGGATCCGGGGACCCCTGGGAAGCTCTGACGTCCCCACCATATTGGTCTTACCCCCCGGCATTCCGACCGGGTGGGATGCGCCGGAAGCCGCGGCTGGAAGCAGGCACGCTCCCGCGCAGGCCCAGAGCATCGGTACTCTGCTTGTGTGGGTTCTTGGCTTCATCTGGTCGTCCTCTCGCTCCGGTCTCCTACACCCAGGGCGGCCGATGTTGCCGTCGGAGGATCCCCCGTACGTCCCCAAGGTACTATCGTACCACGGAACCCGAGAAAGGGAGCAACGTGGCGCGTCGCGAGTGTCTTGATTGGATGGATGGCCTGCGGATCAGAAGCGTGACGCCCTCGATCCTGGGTGTTTTCGCTCTCGGCGCCCTTGCGCTCGCCGGGGACGCCGCTGCCCAGGGGCGCGTGGGCGGTCAGGGCGTCTACCAGAGCGAGCTCCTGGGTGGGACGTTCGGCCTCGGAGTCCGTGGGCAGTTGGACCTTGGCTTCCTGTTCTCGGGAACGTCTATTCTCGCCGGATACGACCGCTACTTTCCATCGGACTGCGGAGATGGGTGCTCCTTCTGGGAGGCCTCGGGAAGCGTGGTGGTCTCCGGCGGGCAAGCCGTCTACTTCGGAGCGGGCACCGCGTTCCAGAAGTTCGACCGGCCCGACGACCTGGCCACGACGGAGGACTGGCTCGTGAACTTCATCGTCGGGCTCAATCTACCGGGAACGTCGTTCCTGACCCCCTTCGCCGAAGCGCGCTTCGAAGCCTTCTCGGAGACGACGAATCAGGTCGTGTTCTCCGTAGGCGCGATGATCGGTCCGACGACCGCGCGCCGCAGCGGAGGTGGATTCCGGCGGTAGTCCTCTCCGGGCGGGCTACCGCCTCGATCCTCGAAGGGACCCGGTCAGGACATCGGGCCCGCGAGACCCGCCTGGGCCAGCACGATCAACAGCACTCGCTGGATACCCGCGGGGCCGTCTTCATTGATGTAGTGCTCGTGAAGGGCGTGGGCTCCGATCCCGATTCCACCCCCACCGATCGTGATGGCAGGGATGCCCAGGCTAATGGGCACGTTGGAGTCGGTGGAGGAACGGCGGAGAGAGGGGTCATGCCCCAGGGCTTCCGTGGCGGCGATGGCTCGTTGAATGAAGGGTTCCTCCTCGTCGGAGGCTCCCGAGGGCCGGTTCCCGATCATCTCGACGTCGAGGGTGAGCTCTTCGCCTCGCCGGCGCACCGCGTTGGCTTCGTCCAGGGCTTTCCGGAGCGCCTCCTGGAGCTTGGCGTCGATCTCGTTGAGGCTCTCGGGGGACTCGGACCGCATGTCGATCTCCATCCAGGCCTCGAAGGGGACTGAATTCACCGACGTGCCCCCGCCGATCCGACCGACGTTGTAGGAGGTGCGGGGACCGTCTGCGGTATGCTCGTCGCCTGCCTCGTCGAAGTAGTGGATCGCCCTTCCCATGGCATGGGCAGGATTGCCCAATCCGAAGGCTCCCCACGAGTGGCCACCGGGGCCCCGGTATGTGACCCGGTACCGGTGGGAGCCGAGACCCATGCTCGTGATGCCGTCGGAGCCCGTCCCATCCACAGAGATGAAGGCGTCGATCCGGGGGCCCCCGTCTCGGAAGAGGTGCTTGACGCCACGGAGGTCGCCCAGGCCCTCCTCCCCGACGGTGCCGATGAAGAGCACGTCCTGTTCCGTCTCCATGTCGGCGGCATTCATGGCCCGAAGCACGGCGAGGATGGTGGCCAGCCCGCGCGTATCGTCGGCCACCCCCGGAGCGAACAGCGTGTCACCGGCGATACGCACCTGCACGTCGGTGCCTTCCGGAAACACGGTGTCGAGGTGGCCGCTCAAAGCCAGCACCCCGGCGTCGGAATCCCGGCCCCGGCGAATCCCGATGACGTTGCCTTCCTGATCCGTGAAGACGGTGTCGATTCCGATCTCCTGGAGCATCTCGGCGAACCGCTCCCCTCGGACCTGTTCCATGAAAGGCGGGGCGGGGATCTGCGTGAGCTCCAAGAGGTCGCGCATCGTCTGGTCGTCGGTCTCGGCGATGTGGTCAATGGCGGCCCGAACGGGCGTTTGGGCCAGAAGCGACTCCACCTCCCGGGCGTACTCCTGAGCCCTTCCGGTATTGGCGAGGGCAGCGGTCGCGGCGGTCAACACGAGCAGGACCCGTAGGCCCGAGGGGAGGGGTGGTGACGGGGACATCGGTCTCGATCCTGAGGAGGCGGAGGAGGAGCAATCCGGGTGAGAGCCCTGTTGTACCCAGGCGGAAAGCTGCTGGTCCAGGGGGGCGTTTGGAGGCGGAAGAATCGCTTGATTTTGCCCTGGGATCAAGCGAAGCTTCGGGGCTTTTCGGGCGACCTGGCAAAGGGGTTCAAGACAGGTGACGGGTTGGTAGAGCCAAGTATTCGGGGCGGGCAGGAAGACGCCTTCTTCATCAAGCCCGTCCGCGCCATCGGTCGCTGGTGGGAGGGTTGGGCCGAGCATGCGGGTCAGATCGGTCTTCTGGTCTGGGCCACCGGCGTCTCCCTCGTCCGGATGCGCATCTCGATGCGGGAGTTCGTTCGCCAGCTCTACGTCATGGGTGCCCAGAGCATCCCCATCGTTTTCGTGACGGCCATCCTGTCCGGAATCGTCACGTCCCAGCAGGGCGGATATCAGATCACGTCGACCATCCCCATCTACGTATTGGGGAGCGTAACGGTCACCTCCATCGTGCTCGAGTTGGCGCCCGTACTCACGGCCATCGTCCTCGTGGGCCGGGTAGGCGCCCGGATCACGGCCGAGCTGGGGACCATGGTCGTATCCGAGCAGATCGACGCCTACCACTCCCTGGGCCGTGACCCCCTCGTGGTACTCGCTGCCCCCAGGATCCTCGCGGGATTGGTCGTGATGCCCGCTCTCGTCGGCTTCTCCAACGCCGCCGGAATCGGGTCGGGCATGGTCGCCGCGAATCTGTCGGTGGGCCTCAGCGCGGAGACGTTCCTCTACGGGGCCCGCTTGTTTTGGCATTCGTGGGACCTCTTCTAC
>JAHEKK010000450.1 GCA_024638395.1 Gemmatimonadota bacterium
TGCTTGAACTGGAAGCGTGGTACCACCGCGGTGCGGACCTTCGTGAACCCGGCCAACTCCAGCAGCCGGAACATCTCTCCCTCCAGGAGAGCGCCCCCGATTCACGATGCCCAGAGCTTGGGGTCGTTGACGATGGCTTGCGACAGCTGCCGTCCGGTCACGATGTCGGTGACCGAGAGGCGCCCGCCCGGCCGGAGGACCCGGAACATCTCCCGCATCGCCTGGGCCTTCCGGAAAGAGAGGTTCAGCACACCGTTCGAGATCACGACGTCGACGGTGCCGTCCTCAACCGGGATCTTCTCCATGGGCGCCTCGTGACACGTCATCCGAAGCCCGTGCGCCTGAACGTGCTCTCGGGCTTTTCGGCACATGACCGGATTCAGATCGATGCCCACAACCTGTCCCTCCGAGCCCGCCGCCCGTGCGGCCACGTAGGCGTCGAGGCCCGCCCCACTGCCCACATCGAGCACGGTCTCACCCGGCTGGACCCCTGCCCTCAAGTGGGGATTGCCGACGCCGGCGAAGGAGGCCACCGCACCCTGAGGGGCTTCTTCGAGGAGTTGACGGTCGTAGTCGAAGAGCTCCGCCGCTTCCCGCCCGTGGTAGAAGTGGTAGTCACCCTCGGGGTTCTCGGCCACCTCGCCGTAGAGACGGAAGATCTCGTCTTGCAGGACGGCTTCGATGTTCGGTTCGGCGACGTGGGATGCTGAAGCTTCCGGACACACGGCTCGAGCTCGCGTCTAGGGTTGCAGTGCTTCGACTCTACTTTTCCTTACCGGATTTCACGCGGGTCGGGCTCATCGAAGATCGCCCAGGCCTTCCTAGTCGTACCGCAGCGCCTCCATGGGATCCACTCTCGATGCCCGGAGCGCCGGCAGGAATCCGGCGGTGATGGCGATGGCTGCCAACAGGGCGGTGACGAGAACCACTACGAGCGGATCGGCCCCCTCCATCCCGTAGAGCAAGGACTGGGCTGCCCGGCCGAGCATGAGGGCTACGCCAATGCCCAACACGCAGCCCACGATCAGCATCCGGACCAGCTGGTTCATGACGAGCTTCTGAACCCGCCCGGCGTCCGCACCCAGCGCCATTCGCAAACCGAACTCACGAGTCCGCTGCGCTACGATGAAGGAGAGCACGCCGTACAGCCCCACCGATGCCAGCACCGTTGCCAGGGCCGCAAAAGCGGCGGCCATCGTCGAGATGAACCGGTCGAGGAAGACGTTCTCCTTGACCTGCTGGTCCAGGCTCTTGAACTCCTCCAACGGGAGGTTCCCGTCGAGGGACTGGATCATGCCCCGCACCGACCCCATCACCGTGGTGGGATCGATGTCGGTCCGGGCGTAGAAGGTCAGCGAGCCCGTGCCCTCCCGTTGGCGATAGGGTGTGAAGAAGAGGGGTGGAACGTCGTTCTTGACCTGCGCGTATTTGGCGTCCTGGACGACGCCGACGATCTGCATGTCCAGATCCTCGGTGCGGCCGAAGGCCATGTATTTCCCTACGGCATTGCGGCCGTCGAGGTCGAATTTCCTCGTAAACGCCTCATTGACGATGGCCACCGGTGGGGCGTCCGCCACGTCGGATTCGGTGAATTCGCGGCCCGCCAAGAGTGGGATGCCCAGGGTGGAGAAATAATCCGGGCCGACCGAGTTGTAGCGCGAATTCGTGTCCGTGTCGGGGCCGGCTTCGAATCCCTCGACGGACACGTTGTTCCCCCAGTTGTTTCCGGCCAGGATCGGGACCAGAGCGGCCGAGACCGTGCGCACGCCGGGAAGGGAGGCCAACTCACGCTCCACATCGGCGAACAGGGCCAGGCTGCGCTCTTCGTCGTAGCCGTTGAGGTCAGGGGAGATCCCGAACGTGAGCACGTTGTCGGCTTGAAGGCCGAGATCCACCCGGGACACGTTGACCAGGCTGCGAATGAAGAGACCCGCGGAGACGAGAAGCGCCATCGAAAGAGAGATTTGAGCGGTGACGAGGGCTCTTCTCAGTCGGCCGGCGGAACGCGCCCCGGAGGGCTGGCCCGTATTGGATTTGAGGATCGAGGCCAGGTCGGAGCGAGTGTTTTGCAGTGCCGGATAGAGCCCGAACAAGACGCCTGTACCCAGTGCCAGAAGGGCGGTGTAGAGGAGTGCCGTCGGGCTGATGGACAGGTCGAGGGTGGCTACGGCTTCCGGCGGGAGGAGGGAGCCGATGATGGACAGTGTCCACGCGGCCACGAGAAGGCTGGCCAGGCCGCCGAGGAGGGCCAGGAGGAAAGACTCGGTCATGAGTTGTGAGAGGAGTCGCGTCCGGCTTCCGCCAAGGGCTCCCCGGATGGCTATTTCGGCGCTCCGGCCCGCTCCCCGTGCGAGGAGGAGGTTTGCGATGTTGGCGCACGCGATGAGGAGTACCAACCCGGTGATCGTGCCGAGGAGGATCAGCGGCGTCTGCGCCTCCCCATGAAGGGAGCTCTGCCCCCTCCTGCCGCCATCGAGAAGGATCTCCTTCTGGAGGAAGCGCTCCATGGTCTGCTCGCTCGCCTCCTCCTGGAGGGGAGCCTCTACCTCCTGGATGATCGAGCTGTATAGGCCGTTCAGGGATTGGAGGCTCTGATCGACGGTGGCGCCGTCCCGCAGGCGGCCGAACACGTAGATCCAATAGCTCCGCCGGTTGTCGAACTGATCCCAACCCGGAGTGGTCTGGCTACGCATGCTCAAGGGAACGAACAGATCCGGCTGCGAACCCTTGGTGGTTCCTTTGAATCCGGCGGCTGAGACACCCACGACGGTAAAGGGATGGCCGTTGACCACGATGGTCTGGTTCAGGACCCCGGGGTCGGAACCGAGCTCCGTCTCCCAATAGCCATGGCTCAAGACGGCGACCGGGTGGGCACCCACGTTCTCGTCGTCTACGGGCGAAAGAAGACGGCCCAGGCGTGGTTGGACGCCGAGGAGGGGGAAGTAGGTCCCCGAGACGAGCATCCCGCTCCCGCTTCGGGTTTGGTTGCGGATGGCGATGTTCGCGCCGAAGGACCGATGTCCGGCCACGCCCGCGAGGCTCTCCTGCTGCCGTTCCAGATCCCGGTACATGGGATAGCTGAAGATCTCGTCACAGTCGCCCGCCTGGTTGCACGAGGTGCTTCCCAGGAGGGGGCCGGTCTGGCCGAAGTTGACCAGGCGGTCCGGCTCCTGAACCGGCAGGGACTCGAGGAGCAGTTGGTCGAACAGGGAGAAGATGGCCGTGTTGGCGCCGATCCCGAGGGCGATCGACAGGACGGCCACAAAGGTGATGAACGGCGATTTGAAGAGCGTCCGAAGCGCGATTCGGATCTGATTCATCCCCATCCCTCTCCCCGTCGAAAGAATGCTCCGGCCCTACATAGGCCAGGGGGCCAGAGTGACCGGCGGCCTCTTTGTTGCGGCCGCCGGCCTCAACCCGTTCATACGTTGTCGCCGGACCGGCAGTTTCTTCGGAGACTCTGCCCCGGGCTCCCGGACGCTTTCTCCGTTGGACGTCCCGGATCCCCGTCTCCGTTGGACGTCCCGGATCCCCGTGGGGTTGGCGAACGGGCTGCCGATGTCCTCAGGGTCAGGAGATGATATCTCGAGCCTGGGCCACCCAATCGTCACGTCGGATACGGTCGGGGAACCCCTTGAGTCCGGCCTGGACCCGTTCCACGTCGGCAGGCGTCCACGAGGCGATTTCCCGTAAGGAGAAGACGCCCATCTCGTTGAGACGCCGCTGGAGGACGGGCCCCACGCCGCG